>JABLWX010000002.1 GCA_013178315.1 Candidatus Aminicenantota bacterium | reverse complement strand
AAAAGGCTGACCTGCCCACAGGCCGGGGACAAGCTGGAGCAATCATTCTTGACTTAAAAAATAAAGCCTCAATTGTTGACAAGCCCGGTCCTGGTCAGACTCGCCGTTGAGAATTCAATCAGTCTCTTTAATCCCGATGAAATTTATCAGGCGCCTCTCGGTCTGCCGGTCCCGGCGGTAGGAATAGAGGTCTTTCGAACACAGGGTGCAGGCTGGCATCTCGTAAATATTTTCAGGTCTCAGGCCGATTTCACCGGCCAGAAGCAGTCGGTTGGCCTTCTTCAGGTCGAGGTAAAACTTATCCTTATTGTTAGAGGGGGCAAAAATTTTCGCGGTATCGAAACCTGCTGCCTTAAAATTTTCCAGGACCTCCGGGCCGACCTCGTAGCATTTCTGTTCGATGCAGGGACCGAGTGTCGCCAGCAGGTTTTCGGGCCGGCTACCGAAGTTCTCCCGCATCAGCTCAAAGGCCGAAACCAGTATTTTCTGCCAGGTGCTGCGCCAGCCGCAGTGGATCGCGGCCACCGCCCGGTTTTCCGGGTCCACCAGGAAAACGGGCAGGCAGTCAGCAGTTTTTATTACCAGCAACAGTCCGGCCGAGGCAGTGACCAGGCCGTCCCCGGCCAGCCGGCTTTCGGGGAACCTGTCAAGCCAGAACACCCGGGCCGAATGCAGTTGCTTCATGAGCACGGCCCGAAACCGGGAGAGCCCGGGTTCCTTTGGTAAGTCTTCCAGGTCGAACCCGGCCAGTCCAAAACCATGCACCAGCCAGGGGAAAATATCCAGCTCGGGGATTGATAGATATTGTTTTGGGGCGCTCATTTCCCACCTTTATAATCAACTTCCGGGCATTAATCAAGCCTGTGATGGCATTGACCTTTAAGCCAGGGAAATCCACCCTTTGCCTTACGAGGCAATCCACAGCTTGGACCGGGGACGGGAAACCCATGTTGGTGTCAACCCGACCCGGCAACTCCCATCACCTCCGTAAAGTTCATAACTCTTTTTCAAG
The DNA here is from genome assembly GCA_013178315.1 of Candidatus Aminicenantota bacterium. Classification (GTDB taxonomy): domain Bacteria; phylum Acidobacteriota; class Aminicenantia; order Aminicenantales; family Saccharicenantaceae; genus Saccharicenans. The sequence goes on along the minus strand of JABLWX010000002.1, from coordinate 71,394 downwards.
TAGCAATTTGACCTGAAGACCGGCGAAAGCAAGTCACCTGTCCAGAATGGCTCAAAGCTCGGCAATCTCCTTGCCTCGATCACAGGCAGTTATGGTTTCCGGCGGGTACATGCGGGTAAATCGAAGGCCAATCCGCCCTACCAAGATGACAGGAACTCGAAAACCGCCGGGCGGCCTGGCTGCGCAAAACTGCTTAAACATTATCCCGAATATCTATAAAATAAAAAGGTAAAAAGAATGGCCGAAACCAGGAGCCGAACATGAAACTACTTGCTCTTTCATTTTTAATATCCCTGGTGCTCCTTTTTTCCAGCCTTTACCCGGAAGAACCGCGTCCCCGCGTCCGGGAATTCGGGCTGAAAATCGGGGTGCTGGAGCCCGGCCCGCTGAATGCCATCACCGATGTCCCCGGGGTCCGGGTAGGGCACAAGACTCTCATCCAGGGAGATAGCATCCGAACCGGGGTTACCGCCATACTTCCTCACCCGGGAAACATATTCCAGGAAAAAGTGCCGGCCGGGATTTACGTGGCCAATGGCTTCGGCAAGCTAACGGGTTACACCCAGGTGGAAGAGCTGGGTTACCTGGAAACACCGATAATCCTGACCAACACCCTGAACGTGCCCGAGGCCGCCGCAGCCCTTATCGATTACACTCTATCTCTACCCGGAAACGAGAGGGTGGAATCGGTCAACCCGGTGGTAGGAGAAACCAACGACGGCTGGCTCAATGATATCCGGGCCCGGTCGGTAAAAAAAGAACATGTCCTGGAAGCAATTAGGGCCGCGGCCGGAGGACCGGTGGAAGAAGGGGCGGTCGGGGCCGGCACCGGGACTATCTGTTTCAGCTTTAAGGGCGGTATCGGCACCGCCTCCAGAAAACTGCCGGCCAGTCGCGGCGGCTGGACCGTCGGCCTCCTGGTCCAGACCAATTTTGGCGGAGTGCTGCAGATTAAGGGCCTCCAGGTTGAAGAATTACTGAAAAAAGAAGCCGGCACCCAGGCCGGCCAACCAGCTCCCTCCTCGGACGGCTCCTGCCTGATTGTGGTGGCCACAGACGCTCCGCTCGACAGCCGTAACCTGAGAAGGCTGGCCAAAAGGGCTCTCCTGGGCATCCCCAGGACCGGCGGCTATTATTCCAACGGAAGCGGCGACTATGCCATTGCCTTTTCTACCGCTCCCTTGGTCCGTCTGGTTCACGGCGACCGCAGCCTTACACAGAAGGTAGAGCTGGTCAGAAACGAAGCCATGTCGGCCCTGTTCCAGGCGGTGGCCGAAGCCTCGGAAGAAGCCATCCTGAACTCTCTCTTTATGGCCCGGACCATGACCGGAAAAGACGGGCACCGGGCCGAGGCCCTGCCGCTTGAGAAACTTAAATCCTGGCTGGAGAAATTCAGGGATGAATAAAAGCATGAAGGCAGGTAAAATCGCCGGCATACTGGGGGGCATGGGTCCGGAAGCCACTGCCCGTTTTTTCGAGCTGGTCATAAAAAATACTGACGCAACCCGCGACCAGGAACATCTCAGGATAATCGTCTGCAACTGGCCCCGGATTCCGGACAGGACGAAAGCCATACTCTACGGCGGAGAGAGCCCGCTGCCCCTGATGATAGAAGGCCTTAAAGTACTGGAAAGGGCCGGGGCCGAACTGGCGGCCATTCCCTGCATGACAGCCCATTACTTTTTGCCAGAACTAAGAAAAAGAACCAGGCTGAAACTGCTGAACCTGGTGGACGAGACAGCCCGCTGGACCAGGCTCCACCTGCCGGCGGTCAGAACGGTTGGCCTCCTGGCCACTGAGGGCACGGTGGCCACCGGGCTGTTTCAGAAGGCTTTCCGCCGGCAGAAAATAAAAATCATCCTGCCCACACCGGAAAGCCAGCAGAAAATCATGGAAGCCATTTATGGAAAAAATGGAATCAAGGCAGGCTTTAACCGCGGGCAGCCGGCCAGACTCCTGTGGGAGGCGGCCGAAGAGCTGGTAGAAAACGGAGCCAGGGCCGTCATAGCCGGCTGTACAGAAATTCCCCTGGCCCTGAAGCCGGAGCGGCTGCCTGTTCCCCTAATCGACCCGATGACCATCGGGGCCAGGGAGCTTATCAGGCTGGCCGGGGGCCGGCTGAGGAAAATTTCGGTTTCTTGACAAAATTGAGCCAATCAAGTATAAAAATCAATGACTTTCCAGAAGTGAGGAGGTGAAACTCAGTGGCTTTTGTGGTTGTTGATGACGGAGAAAGTCTGGAATCGGCACTCAGACGGTTCAAAAGAAAAGTTCAACAGGAAGCAATCATCAAGGAAATCAAGAAGCACTCGGTCTACCTGAAGCCCGGAGAGAAGCGACGGCTCAAAGAGGCCCAGGCCCGGAAAAGAATGCGCCGCAGACTGAAAAGAGAACGCGACTTCGAATATTGATCTCCAATCGGGAAAGTCTTCCTTATCAGCCTGAATTGCGGAAAAAGAGTAACGGGGTTGGACCATTTAAAAAAGCCTGACTGGCTGAAGGTTAAACTGCCCTCCGGCGGAACCTTTTTCCAGGTTTCTGAACTTCTCAGGAGCCGGGGCCTGCACACCATCTGCCAGAGCGCCCGCTGCCCCAACATCGGTGAATGCTGGGAAAGGCGCACGGCCACTTTTCTGATACTGGGGAACGTCTGCACCAGGAATTGCGGGTTCTGCGCCGTGGCCAAGGGGCAACCCCTGCCGCCCGATGACAGGGAGCCCGAAAGCGTCCTGGAAGCCGTCAGGGAGATGGGCCTGCGCTACGCAGTCATCACCTCGGTCACCAGGGATGACCTGCCCGATGGGGGCGCCGACCATTTTGTGAGAACAATAAGGCTGATCAGGGATAACTGTCCGGAAACGAGGGTGGAGGTTCTTATCCCCGATTTCCGCGGGAACGAATCAGCCCTGCGCCGCGTGCTGGAAGCCGGGCCCGATGTCCTGAACCATAACCTGGAAACCACCCTGAGCCTCTATCCGCGGATAAACCGTCCTCCGGAGAATTACTTCCGCTCCCTGAAACTCTTGAAAAGCGCGGCTGGCTTCGGAGCCTTAACCAAGTCCGGCCTGATGGTCGGGCTGGGCGAAAGTCAGGATGATCTGAAGCAAACCCTGGAAGACCTGAGGGAGGCGGGCTGCCTGTTGCTTACCATCGGCCAGTACCTGCAGCCCGGACCCCAGCAGGTTCCCGTTGTCCGATATTACACCCCGGAAGAATTTTCCTACTGGAAGGAATATGCCCTGAACCTCGGATTCCGGCAGGTGGTGGCCGGACCCCTGGTCAGGAGTTCCTACTTCGCCGAGAACCTCTATCAGTCGAGCAGGAGTCAAAACTGATGCGCTACCTGGTCTTTTCGGATATTCATGGCAACCTGGAAGCTCTGGAAGCGGTGCTGGAACACGCCAGCCGGAAAAAAATCGACCACTATATTTTTCTCGGCGACCTGGTGGGCTACGGGGCCTCGCCCAACGAGGTCATCCAGAAAGTCCTATCCCTGAAGCACCTGGTCATGGTCAGGGGCAACCACGACAAGGCAGTCTGCGGCCTGGATTCCATCCAGACCTTTAATCCCATTGCGGCCGCGGCCATCCAGTGGACCAGGAAAACCCTGACCAAAAAATATGTTCACCTGCTGACCGGCCTGGCCAAGGGCCCTTTGGTTGTTCACAAGAATATCACCATCTGCCATGGGTCGCCCTTCGATGAAGATTATTATATATTCGGAGAGTTCGACGCGGTGGAGGCTTTCGGTTATTTCGATACCCATCTCTGCCTCTTCGGCCATACTCACTTCCCCTTCGTCTACATCGAAAAAGACCAGACGGTGGAGGGCATCTTTGTCCAGGAGAACCCGTTTGAAATCAAGCTGGAAAAAGGGGCTCGTTACCTCATCAACCCGGGCTCGGTCGGGCAACCCCGCGACCGCAACCCCAAAGCTGCCTATGCCATCTACGATACCGAGCAACGCCGGATAAAGTTCTACCGCGTTGAATACGACCTCAAGGAAAGCCAGAAAAAGATCCTGACGGCCAACCTGCCCTCGGCCCTGGCCGAAAGGCTGGGCCTGGGTATTTGACCCGGTTCGACCAGCCACGGCCAGGCCACCCCGGGACACAGTTAAAATATCACTTCCTCTGCACAACCAGCATAACGAGCGTCACCCTTTCTTATTATTAGATGACAGACAGGACATATGAATGATTATTCATATATAGCCTTTCCCCAGATTAGCTGGTGAAATAATACGTATAACAGAAGAAAGAAGATTAATCATTTCTTCTTTTCTTATTTTTTTTTAAGAATTACATCCAGGCTACACCCGGAGAAAGACCCGGGTGATACTTTTCTCTCCAATTTGATTATCTTGGCTGCGGACCATATGTTTATTCCGATGAAGTCTTATCTTGGCGGGTCGGGCTATTTTATTTTTTATCAAATAACGGGGAGATTAAAACTTATAATCCATAAATTTATAAACCGGTAACCGAAAAGAAGCCGCCCATCCAGCAGCCACTCCATTTCAGCGCCTGCATTAGCACCGGACCGAATCTAAAGGGCCGTCCTTTATCACCCGGTCCCTGTCCTCTAAGAGGTTTTCAAGCGGGGATTGGCATAGCAGTAAACGCAGGCTGCCGGGCAGCCCTGGGTATAGCTCCCGATGTCGATTGATTCAGTGCAGAGACAGTCTTTCCTCTGGGTCCGGTCCTTGACGGTTGAAGCCGGTTCTCCGGCCGGATGAAGTCGGGTAAGGAGGGCCCCGTCGATGCAGGCCGAAGCTTTAATCCCGGGAAGACGGGCGATTTCCGCCTGGGAGCAACTCCAGAGTTCCAGCCCGTAATCAGCGGCCACCCCGACCAGCTTTTTAACCGCTTCCCTTTTTTCTTCCGGGCCCGGCTCGTAAAAATCAAGCCCGGTCTTCCTGGCCCTGGCCACTGCCTTCCTGTACCACTGGGTAAAACTGAAGCGGACAGTCTTGATGCCACGGCGGCTTATCTCCCGGGCCAGCACCGGGAAGAAATCGAGGTTGGTCTTGAGCCGGCCGGCCTCACGCCAGAAAACGACCGGGTCAAATCGTATGGAAATTCTCTCCGGCCGCGCGGCCACCTCCAGCAGCCACGGTATCTGTTCCAGGGCTTCTTCAGGCGGCGGGGCCAGTCTTTCAAGGAAGGTGCCGCCCAGGCCGGTTATGGTGAAATGAAAATAAACCTGGGGATAATCTGCTAATAGCTCCCTCAGCCCGTGGCGATTTTCCAGCAGCGGCTCGAAGTTCTTGGACCAGAGGACCAGGGTATGAACCACTTCGGGATTAAGGTCCAGGCTGATTTCCGACCTCCGGCCGTGATGGAAAAAAGCGGCCCGGCGTTCCCTCAAACAACTGGCCAGCCAGTCTGGATAATAGGCCACCAGGTCCGTTCTCCTGGAGGCGCTGATTACCCGTTTTCCGGTCATCCTTAACCCTGTTTCTTTATAATTAATTATAGGCCAGACATTAGACCGATGGTACCTGCCGTGAGTTGAAAATCCACCAGACCCACCCTTCACCGGAGAAAGCCGGAAAAACCCGGCTAATTTTATCTTCAATATCTGGCTGCCCGATTATATGCGTGAGTTTTCATTTTTTGAGGGAAGGCCGTTGGCCCGGTCATTAAAACCCGATCAGACCATAAGAAACTGAAAGGTAATTTTGATCACTATTTTTCCAGGAAGATTCCACGTAGTGAATTCTCAATGACCGGCCAAATTCTTTTTCCGGACAATCGGCCAGAGTTTCTTCCCCCCAGATTTTATATAAGAAGATGGGTTTATTAAGAATCGTTTCCCGGGGCAGAGACCCGACGAATTCCCCCGGGGTCAGAGGTTGTCTTCTTCTCCCTCACCCTCCCTGAATAGCCGGTCGCCCAGGGTTTCCCCGATAAAGAAATAAAACAGGAAAAAGTAGAAAAAGGTCAGGATCAAAAGGTAAAACAGCAGACCGCTGCCGGCCAGTCCGAAGAGCTTGAAGATGGTGGTCTGCATCGACCTGGCCGCTATCCAGATGGACACCAGCCAGAACATGACCAGGAAAAGAAGGTCAAAGATCTTGGCCTTGACAAAATTCTTAAAACCCAGTGGAGGCAGGGAACGGCTTTCCCCGGCCTGAATACCGCCCGCGGAGATGGCCCGGCCGGTCGCGGCTGGTTCTGCTGTCTCCCGGAAAATTTCCCCGATTCCGCTCTCAACTTCTGCCCCTTCTCCTTCTGACTCTTCTTCTAACTCTTCTTCCAGTTCCATCTCAACCTCGCCGCCTGTCTCTTCTCCTGATTCGGCTGCCTCCAGTCCGCTCCGGGTCAACCTCTCCGGAAAACCCATGGTGGGCTCGGTCGGAGTCTCTTCCTCCTCCGGCCAGAGTTCATCAGTTTCAGCTTTAACCTTTTCCCCGGCCTTATTTTTGCTGCTGTCCTCTGGACCTGTTAGCAGCTCGGTGGAGGCTGTTTTAACCTCCTTAATCCAGGAAGGGACTTCACCCGTTCCTTCTGCGCCCTTTCCCGAAGTTTTTAACTTCTCCTTAAGATGTTCCTTCTCTTTTTCCTCAAGCACCCTGAAGAAATCTTCCACTTCTCTCCGGCCCAGTTCGGTGGTGGCCCCGATCTTATCCAGCTCGGCTGACTCAAAAGTAAGAGAAGCCGCTTCTTCTTCCCCCTCTTCCATTTCGTAGGATTCAGCCGCCTTTCTTTTTTCTTCCAGCTCCAGCTCTTCCACCATCCGGGTGACCATACCGGGTCGCGGTTCTGCTGGAGTTTCGCCGCTCTCTTCCTGTTCCTCTTTTCGGCGCAGTTCTTCTACTATTCGGGTGACCACTCCCGGTCCTTCCTCTGCCTTTTCTTCTGGCTCGGCCCGGTCCTCAGACAGCACTTCCTTTTTTAATTTCTCCACCAGGTAATCTTCCGTTCCGGGTGAAATGGCCTGTTCTTTCTCTGACGTTTTCAGCTCCGGCCTGCCGGGAAAAAGCAACTTTTCTTCTTCCGATAAGGTAAAATCCCGGGATTTTATTTTCTGGCGGGCAGGAGAGGTAATCTTTTCAACCTCAGCCTCTGCCAGCAGAGCCGTGTCTTCTGTCAGGATAACTTCCGCGGTCGCTTCTTCCTTTTCTTCTTCTTCCAGCTCCGGTTCTTCTACGAGTTCTCCAGTTTCTGTTTCGTCTTCAGCCGGTTCCGTCTCGAGCTCCTCTTTGACCGGGAATTCTGACTCCTCTTTTTGCCGGTCATCTTCTATGATTTTGTCGCCCGGTATTTCTTCTTCTACCTCTTCGTCCTCGGGGAAAAGAAGCTGGGTGCCGCAGTTCTTGCAGTACTGGTCCCGGTCACTGATTAAGGCCCGGCAGTAGGGACAGCGCTTGATACCCATAATGTTTTCGCTGTTTTATTTATAAAACTAAAAAAATTTCCTGTCAAATAAATTTTTCCCGGGCCAGGTCGGCCCGTCTTTCTTCGCTTTTTCCAGTCCCTGGTGAAAATTGCAGGCTGCCAGATTTCCGGTTGACAGGCAGAGCGATTTGGATAAAATTAAATCAGCTGGGTGGGCGATTAACTCAGTGGCAGAGTGCTACCTTCACACGGTAGAAGTCAGAGGTTCAAATCCTCTATCGCCCACCATTCAAACCTCCTTTAGCGCGGGAATAACAAATTATTCAAGTTTTTGAACCGGAATTCAAATTTATGAATTTTAACGACCGATGATAATTATATTTTGCCTATTTTCAATAACTTAAATAGCCACTGGTTTGGCACGATAATTGCTATTAATAAAAGGCGATGAATGGTATTAATTTTATATCAGAGGAGGTGATAAGCAGAAAGGCAGCAAAATTTTCCTGCTTAATTATGGGCCGGGATGGCTGCCAGGCCATCCCAGGGTAATGGGACAAGAAATCATTCGAAAGGAGAACTGATTCGAATGAGGAACAAACTTCTTATTTTTGCTTTGCTCGTCTTGCTGGCTGGTGGCACAGCCCTGGCTCAGATCAACCCCGAAGGCAAGATTACCGGAAAGGTCAGCGATGACCAGGGTAATCCCCTGCCGGGCGTGACGGTTGAAGCCACCAGCCCCAGGCTGGTCGGAAAAGCCGCTACCGTGACCGATGCTAACGGTACTTTCCGGTTGCTGGCTCTTCCTTCCGGAACTTATGAACTGGTCTTCACTCTTCCCGGTTTCAAGACGCTGGTCAGAAAGGATATCATCCTCCAGCTGTCCCAGACGCTGGTCCTGAACGTGACCATGGAACCGGCCGCCATCGAGGAACAGGTGACGGTTGTCGGACAGAGCCCGCTCATCGACGTTAAGAGCACGGTTAAGGGCGCTGTCCTGACCAAGGAAACCTTCCTGAGCCTGCCCCGTGGCCGTAACTTTGAATCGTTGATCACCACGGTGCCCGGCGTTTCCAGCGAGGGCATCGCCGGCGGTATCTCGGTTGACGGCGCTTCCGGTGCCGAGAACATGTGGTATGTGGACGGCACCAACGTCACCGAAATCCACGTGGGAACCAGGGCCCAGAACGTCGTCCTGGAACTGGTCGACGAGCTTAAGGTCACCGCTTCCGGTTACAACGCCGAGTTCGGCGGCTCGATGGGCGGCGTGGTCAACGTCGTCACCCGTTCCGGCGGCAACACCTTCCACGGTGATGTTATCGGCTTCTACGAGAATAACAAGCAGTGGATGCAGGGTAAAGCCAGGGATTACCTGCGGCTTGACCCCTATGATCCTACCCGGCAGCATTACGAGTACGTGAACGACGATGACCTGTACTTCAATGGTGGCAAGAACAGAGATCCATATTACAGAATGGAAGGTGTCTTCAGCCTCGGTGGCTACATCATCAAGGACAGGCTGTGGTTCTTCGGTTCTTACAACCCGATTTATGCCTATACAAATTACCTGAGAGATTTCAACGGAAGGCAGGGACCGTTCTACACTTTCCCCCAGAAATACTATTACCACAATGCTTCCATTAAGCTTACTGCTGCTCCCATGACCGGATTAAGAATTTCTGCTAGCTGGGTCAACAACCCCTATGAGTACACCGGAGAGGTCCCCTCAATCGACGGAACCAGCCAGTCTAACCTTCCTTACCATCTTGGAGGTTATAAGTATCCCAACTGGAGCGCCGCCTTTACAGCTGACTATTCCGGAAGCAGAAATCTCTTAGTTTCGCTGAGGGCCGGCTGGCACAGGCAGGATATGAAGCAGAAATACCCTCCGATCGAAGGCCCTACTTTTTATTTTTCACGGACAGGATATGGTTTTGCAAATGATCCTTTCTTTCAAGCTCATCCTGACCTACTTCATTATGCGGGCTGGACTAACTCACTTTACTGGCTCAACTATAAAAAAGAGCTGAGAGAAAAAATCAGTGCTAATTTAGATGCTACTTATTACCTGAATCTGGCTGGCGAACATGCCTGGAAAGCCGGTGTCCAGTTTATTTATCTGCATGAGAACTACGACGCTCAACCGACTGCTCCTCGTATAAATTTGTATTGGATGCCAAGTTGGTATAGTGAAGAAGATCCCTGCTATGGATACTATATAGTCCGGCATGGTTACGCATCTTATCCCTATGGCTGGCTCTGGAACATCCACAGCAATAACTGGGCCCTTTACCTCCAGGATTCCTGGACAATCGGCAACCGGTTGACCCTGAACTTTGGTGTCAGGACAGAGTCCGAATACATCCCTTCTTTCGACCCAGCCTTTGACGTCACCCCGATTAAGTTCGATTTCGTCGATAAGCTGGCCCCGCGTCTGGGCCTGGTTTATGACGTTTTCGGAGATTCCAGCCTGAAAGTTTTCGGCAGCTTTGGCATCTATTACGACGTTATGAAGCTCTACCTGGCCGAAGGTGCCTTCGGTGGATTCAAGTGGAAAAACTCATATTTTTATATCTACAATCCAGATTGGACCCAGATATATGCCAATTTCACCAATACCCACAACTTTGAAGACCTCAATGATGCCACTGCCGGCGGTACCAATGTGTACGGATATACTATCGACTTCCGTTATCCTTCGTTTGACGCCGTTGACCCCTCTATGAAACCGGTTTCCCAGATGGAAATTTCCTTCGGTGCCGAAAAGAAGATCCTTGAAGACCTATCCTTCTCAGCTCGGGCCGTTTACAAGCACCTGATCAGAACTATCGAAGACATTGGCGCTTACGAAGAAGTGGCTCCAGGTCAGTTTGCCGAAATCTATATGTTCGCCAACCCCGGCTACGGCTGGGCCAGACCTCAATCTGAGGGCGGAAGAATTTCCGATGAATACTGGCCGATGCCCAAGGCCAAGAGAGACTACTACGGCCTGAACCTGGCCCTGGAAAAGAGATTCAGCCACAACTGGCAGGGCGGCCTTAACTACACCCTGAGCCGCGTCCAGGGCAACTACGGCGGGCTGGCCAGCTCCGACGAAGCCGGTCGTGTTTCGCCCAACGTGGAAAGGTACTTTGACTATTGGTTCATGCCCTATCAAGCTGACGGAAAAGAGCTTAACGGACCACTGCCTCATGACAGGACCCACTACATCAAGGCTTACGGCTCCTACGTCTTCCCCTTCGGCCTAACTGTTGGTGTTACCGCCTACGCCAGGAGCGGCTATCCGCTGAGCACCAGAATCAATATGTGCAACGCCTACATGTGGCCGAATGGCTATGGCGATCTCGGTCGTTTACCCTGGACCTTCTGGGCAGATTTGTTTGCTGAATATACCCTCAGATTCGCCGGTAAATATAGCGTCGGCATCAATATCCAGATAAACAACATCACCAATACCAAAACTATACGAGACAAGATCTTTGACCTGAACCGGTTTTCGAACTTCTACTCTCTTACCGTTAATGGCGTAACCTATGATATTGACGAGTCAATTCTCAATGGAACTTTTGCCGAAAACTGGCAAACGTGGTTCACCACTCTTAGCCTTCCAGATCCGCATCCCGCCTTCAACTGGTGGTCTTCCAGATTCGGCACCTGGTCGATGAGACTGGGCTTCAAGTTCACCTTCTAAGCTGAGTTAAAGCAGAAGCTCAAGCCCGTCCCCGCCGGAAGGCGGGGGCGGGCTTTTTATTTTACCCCGAAAAGTGGACTTGACCGTTCTTTTGTCTTACGAGAAATGATATGTTCCACACCATTTTACCCCTCGTTTCCGCATTACCGAAAAAACATTAAACTTACATTTTCAATTTTTCCCGAAGCAGACCCGCAAATTTCCGTCTCTCTGGAAAATATCTCCTGAGTATTGCCAAAGACAGCTTTTTTCTGACCTTTCGCAAGAAAGCTTAGCCCAAGAAACCGAATATTCTTCAGCTCTCACCCGATGATAAGTGAATCTCCAGCACAGCCGTGAAACCTCTCTTTTCTATGTTTTACAACCTGAGTTGAATCCCCAAAGTACCTGACGGCCAGACTACAATAACTTACCCGGCCCCTTGCCATATGGAATTTAACCTGTTGGCTGACCTGCCAGCAGGGGCGAATATATGTCTTCCGATATCCTGATCACCTGGCCAGACTGCCACTCGCCAGATTATGATAACATCTTCTTGCCTGTTTCCCTGAAAAACAGGCCGCTCAGCGAAAGAACCCACAATAAATTCATGACCTGAACCTAACCTAAGAGAGATGTTGAAAAGATGGGTAAACTGACCCGGGACCTTAGGCACCACCGGGAGGAAAATCATTTCTGAGAATCGAGAATTACGACAAGCAACCTAAAGAAGGCCTGAGGGAGACAACCTAAAAAATTAGATAACATCCAGAACTGAACATTATAAATTTCATCTCTGTCCGCCGGCCAGCTTCTTCTCCAGCCGCTCCAGCTCGCGGCGGGCCAGGCGGATGGTCTCTTCGCGGTCGCCGCTGGAATTCTCCAGGTAGCGGCGAAAATATTCCACCGCTTCCTCTGTCCGGCCGGCTTTCTCGTAAGCCACGGCCAGGTTGAAATAACCGGACCTGGTGGGCCTGATGGCCACTGCCTGCTTCAAGTAAAATATGGCCTGGTCCTGGTCGCCCAGGTAAGAGTAAGCCAGACCTGTAAATTGATACAGGCTCTGGTCGTCCGGAAATTCTTCGATAAGTTTCCTGTAAATCTCGATAGCTTCGGATAATTTACCGACCGAGGCCAGGCTGGCCGCCAGGCTGGCTCTCAGGGTCTTGCTCTCCGGCTCCACCTCCAAAACCTCCCTCTGTCCCTCATTATCCACACCGTAAGCTACCATCACCGACACCGACCGGACCCGACCGTCCACCCGGACCTTCTCATATATGGCATCTATCCATAAGAAGGGGTACTCTTCCTTAAGCAGTCTGGTCCGAAACTCCTTCACCCGCTCATCCAGACTCCGCGTTATATCCGAGACCTGAGAGGCTCTCTATCCCCAGAGCTTTGGCCAAACGCTCTATCTTCCGGGTCGAGACCCCGTTGATACAGGCCTCCTGGACCAGGCTCATTAAGGCCACCTCGCTCCGTTTCCTCTCCGTTAAAAAGAACGGTATGTAGCCACCCTTCCTCACCTTCGGCACCATCAGGTACAACGTCCCTACCCGAGAGTTCAACTTCCTAACCCGGTAGCCGGAAAAATGGGTCACTCTCTCTTTACTGTGCTTTCCCTTCTCCGCCCCTACCCTGGCCTCAGCCTCCACCCGCATCAGCTCCTCCGCCAGCCACTCCAGCATCGCCTTCAGCGGATCCTCCTCCACCAAAAATCCTGTTAGCAATTTCCCCAGTAATCCCTTATAATCTCTTTGAGCCATCGTAAGTTAAAACCTCCTTTCTTAAGGTTGAATTTTTGAAAAGGAGATATTACGATGGCTCGTCCTCCTAGTTCAAATTGCGAACTATTTTGTACACTAGCAGATATTACGATGGCTTACTCTCCTGAATCAAATCGCAAACTATTTTGTACACTAACAACATCAAGAGCCCCAGGCTGGGATTCAAGGTGTCAGCATAGATAGCCATTACTCCAGAGAGTGAATATTTTAAGAGTTTTGCGCTTATAGTTTGGCGAGACCTTTCTGTTGGCAACTATCCGAGAAAAATCAATATAGGCCACTCAGTTTCTTGAGATTTCTTTTTCTAGTTTCTCCAGTTCTCTCTGAGCCAGCTTGATAGTAGCCTGGTTATCACCCGTTGAATTTTCCAAATATATCCGGTAATAATCTATGGCTTCTTTCAGCTTTCCTGCCTTCTGACAGGCGACCGCCAAGTTAAAATATCCTGATCTGGTAGGCAGTATAGAAACCGATTGTTTGAGATAAGATAAGGCCTGCTCATGATCACCAAGGTAAGAATAAGCTATGCCAATAAACTGATAAAGGCTCTGGTCCTCCGGAAAGTCCTTTATCAGATCCCTATAAATCTCGATGGCATCAATTAATTTCCCCGTAGAGGCCAAATTGGCGGCCAGGTTTGTCCTCAAAAACTTGCTCTCCGGTTCTATAGCCAGAGCTTTCTTATAGTAAATCCGGGCCTCCTCTTTATAGCCTTTAGAATCAAGAATGCCGGCACAAACAGTTAAAGCATCTACATTGCTTGGATAAAGTTCCAGAACTCTTTTCATAGTCTTAAAAGCTTCCTCTTCTCTGCCCATGACCAGATAAGTCTGGCCCAGCCCGGTCAACAGTATTTCAGATTCCGGGTTTTTTTCAAGTCCCTTTTTCAGGGTAGCGATGGCCTCATCCATTTTTTTCTGCCGAGCCTGAACCAGAGTCAGGTTGACATAGCTGGCGGGGGAATCAGGAATTTCTTCCAAAATCTTCTTATATACCTGCTCTGCGGCGGCATAGTTATCATCGTATTCATAAGCTTGAGCCTGCTGGACCAATCTTAAAAGATATAATTTCTCTTTTGGATCTGGATAAGATGTCCTTGGCCCGGCCTGGGCTAAACTTAAGTACCCGAGAGACCTGAGTCTTTCCAGATCCCGAGTACTTGGGGCAACAGATTCCGTCCGACCATTGTTTTTGACCAAGGATAAGAGCCGTACTTCCAGTTTTTTCTTCATTTCCTCAGCCACATTCACAGAAGAAGATATGAGATTATTCTTTTCTTCAGGATCAACGCTTAAATCATAAAGTTCAGGTTTTGGGGCTTGAATAAATTTATATTTTCCTGAGATTAGGCCAACCAGTTCTGACCAGGAAAAGAACTCCTTGGGGTAAAAAGTCTCCAGAAGAATATCTCTACCTTCTCTGTTGTCTTTCTTAATTACTTCCAGGAGACTTTCTCCATCAGTATTGATCTGATCTTTTTTTAAACCGCTTATTTCTATTATGGTCGGGACAATATCGACGAGGCCAACTCGTGATTCAACCTTCTTTGATTTTGGCCAGATTTTCCTGTTGTATAAAAGCAAAGGCACTCTTACAGTTTCCTCATAAAGGAAGATCCCGTGTCCTTGCTCTATCTTATCCCCCAAGCCCTCCCCATGATCACCAGCAACTATGATGATGGTATTTTCAAGCAGGCCCTTCTGGGTGAGAGCATCCAGGATCTTTCCTACATAAACATCCATGTATGCTATTTCACCGTCGTAGGGTCGATCTGAAAATTCTTCACTGAAGGGAGCGGGGGGGGCATAGGGGAGATGAGGGTCATAATAATGCACCCAGCAAAAGAATTTTTCGTTCCCATTGTTTTTAAGCCAGCGAGCAAACCTGTCAAAAGTTTTTTCGGCTCGCCGTTCAGAATTCTGGGACTTGAAGGGCAGACCGGCCTGGTACATATCATCATAGAGGTCAAAACCACGGTCCAAGCCAAATCGGGAATCCACCGAGAAGGCTGAAACAAAGGCTGCCGTTTTGTAACCTTTTTCCTTCAGAATCTGAGTTACAGTCCTGATATTTGGCGAAAGATAATATCCGTTGTTTCTCACTCCATGAGCCACGGGTTCTAATCCAGTCAAGATTGATACGTGAGAGGGGAGAGTTAAGGGAACTGGACAATAGGCATTATCAAAAAGGATCCCGTCTCTTGCCAATTTGTCTAAGTTCGGTGTTCTTGCCGGCTTATAACCGTAGCAACCCAGGTGATCTGCTCTAGTAGTATCAAGGGTTATCAACAATATATTAAGCTCGGCAGCTTGTTTCAAATTCACTTTTGGTTCGGACAGCTTTATTGCTAAGAAGCTCGCTACTACCAAAACCAGAAAGATAATTGCTATTACAAGGGGCTTTATCTTTTTTTCTCGTTTTCCTCTACGAATTTCTTCTTGCACCGGATAATCTGTCTCGGAGACTTTGGTCTTAGGACCGGAAAAATCACCTGCCCGTTCCTTGAAATTCTTAATGATAGCCTGTCTTCTCTTCTTTTTGCTCATAATTAATGCATTAATAACCTGATGGCTTTATTTAAGAAGCTATTTTTTTCAGTTATTATCTCCCTTGCCTTTGTTCTTTCCAGGGCGCATTTTTCAAGACCTTGAGGTCTCTTTTAGCTTACTTCACATTTCCTAATTAATTATGCTTCTTAATGGCCTGCAGAATCTGCTGGACCATGGCCACCCGCGGCGAGTCCTGGGGTTCCAGCTTCAGGAACTTTTCGAAATACTCAATGGCCGCCGGCAGGTCGTTCTTGTTCAGGGCCACGTAGCCAAGTTTCAGATAGGGCTCCGGCCAGTCGGGCTTGATGCCGGAAGCCATCTTGAAATACCTTTCGGCCTCATCCAGCTTCTGGTTGGTGAAGAAGACCTCGCCGACGTTAAAAGCCACCACTTCGTCCTGGGGCGCGGTATCGACCGACTGCTTGAAATACCTGGTGGCTTCTTCCAGGTTGTCCTGCTTGAGATAGAGCAGGCCGATGGCGGCCAGGGCCTTGGCCGTCATGCTGACCCCCATGGCCATATCGGTCCTGGCCTTTTCCATCACCTGGTTGTAATACTCCATGGCCTTATCCATCTCGCCCTTTTCCCGGTAGCAATCGCCGATGTTGAGCAAAATCTGGTAGGCGGAAGGATTCTTTTCATAAAATTGCTCGAACATGGCCAGGGCCGTATCATACTTACCTTCTTTGAAGAACTCGTTGCCCTGGTCCAGCAATTCCAGGGACGCCTGGTCTTGGATGATGGACACTCCCCCGCTGGCTTTCTGTAACTTGATGGTAATTCGCGGGTTCTTTTCCAGCTGGCTAACCGTGACCTCCTGGGTGGCCGGGGCAAAGCCTTCGGCCGAAACCATCAGGCTCCAGCGCCCGGAACCCAACCCGATGAAAGACCACTCGCCTTTCTTGTTGGTCGTGGCTTCAAGTTTAAGTCCTCCACCGGCATCCTGGACGTAGGTCAGGACCAGCCTGGCCCCGACCACCGGCTTATCGTTGTTATCGAGCACCACACCGCCCAGCCGGCCGACTCCCCGCCCGGCCTGGGCCAGGGCCAGAGTCTGGGACAGGAAAAATATGGCCAGCAGGATTACCAGAAAACGATAATGATTCTTTTTCATCAAGACCTCCATACCATATTATATATCCAATCAGGGTTGATGGATTATTTCTTCTTATCCTTTGCGACCTTGACCCGGTCTTTTATCCTGGCCTGGTTGGGCTCGATCTGGAGCGATCTTTCCCAGGCATAGAGGGCCTCGTCCATGTCGCCCAGCTGGTAATAGCATTCCCCGATGGCGTTAAGCACGTTGACGTTGGTGCCGAAATGGGCCAGGTATTGCTTGTAATAATCTATAGCCTGTTGATACTGCTTAAGGGCCTGGAAGGACTCGCCGGTAATTTCCAGGAAATCCTTGTTTCCCTGGTTAACGAATGGCAGGGCGATATTCAGAACTTCCTGGTACTTTTCCTCGAAAAAGAGGAGGCGGCAAAAATCCAGGGCATAGGCCGGCTCGGTCGGGTCTATTTTTTGGGCAGCTTCCAGGTACCTTCTGGCTCTCACCAGGTCCTTCCTGTTCCAGTACTGAAGACCCAGGGCATGCTGGACGGTAGCCGAATTATCGCCGTCAACCGGCTGGGTCATGACCCAGGACCGCGGCAGGGATGACAGGTGGCTGATGAAGAAGTTAGCCTTTTCACTGAGCAGAATATTGCCATTGCCGTCCTGCAGGTTGACTTTCAGGGTGTAATTGGCCGGGTTCCAGCCTTCCAGGACAAATTCCTCGTAAAAGACATTGCCCTCTGTATATTCGGTCAGCTTCTTGCTGAAGCTCTTAACGATTTCGCCGTTCTCACGAACAACCTCATAATTCAGGCTGCCCGTATTTCTCAGTTGCGAAGTCAGGCCCCAGAGCTGGAAGAAGGCATACATCCTGTCGCCCAGGACAAAGTCGTTACGGGGCGTTGGCGAAAATTGCAGGTCGTTCAGCAGGAAGGCCTTGTTCAGGCCCCGGTACTGGGAGCTTCTGGCCAGGCGCGTGGACAGGAGAACCGGGCTCATCTGCAGCTGCCGCTCGGGAATGTTGATGGTGGTCTCGAGCGAGGTGAATTCCTTGGAAATAAAATTCTTGAACAGGATGCTCAGCCTGTACTTCCCGGGAATCAAGGGGAAGACATCCTGGAAACTCATCTGGCGGTCCCTGATGCTGGAAACCTGGTCTCCCCTGAGGTTAAGAGGCACCCGCCGGTCGAACTGGTAGACCGGCTTGCTGTCCAGGTCGGTCACGATTCCGTTGATCACTATGGTTGTCTGGTAATTGTTATCGTTTCTTTCGAGCGATAGTTTTTTGGGTTCTATCAAATAATGCACGTAGTAAATTCCATTGGGCGATTGATAGACGCTGACCAGGGCATCGCTGTCAATGTAGTTTGCCGTGTATTCAACCTCAATTATATCCTGGTAACGGAATAACTTTTCGGCATAGGTGCTCCTGACCTTGTAGGTAGGAGCCGCCGGAATCTTCTGGTTGATCAGAATATCGGAGGAGATGGAGGGAACCAGGTCGGTCAGCGGCTCTCCCTCGATCAGGCTCAGGGAGACCTTGGCCACGTTGGGCTCGATATCGGTCAGCTTGCCGAAGGCGTCAGCATAGCTGGTCATGTCCCCGCTGTAATGGGGCATCAGCTTCATCGGGCCGTCCTTAACGGGCGAATAAAGCTTGTATTCGCCCGTGCCGTCCGGCTTGTAGAAAACAACAGAGAAAGCATTGGGCAGCCCGTACTCGGCCATTCCCTGGTAAAACCAGATTATGGTCGGGTACAGGTCGTACAGGTTTTCATATTTTTCGGTGGACTGGGGCTCGCCCAGCATAATGTAAATCTTTCCCATATCGGAACGCCAGCCGGGACCGGGAGATTCCTTGCCGAAGTACTTGTTAGCATATTCAATACGGCGGTAATGTTCTTCCTTGAACTCGTTTTCGGGAGTGTTGGGGTTGGGGTCGCGCTGCTTCCAGAAAGCCTCGATAAAGATATCCCGCTGGCGGTCATTTTCCAGCCTCAGGAAAACCTCCCTTTCCTTCTGGGAAATTATGTAGACCACCTCCTCCTCCAGCCACTTCCGGTACTTATCAGGCAGGGCTCGGACGAGCTCCTTCTGGGATTTTGGCTTGGCCTGCCCGGGAGAAGCAGCCAGAGGGGGTATCAGGACGAGGCTAAATAGAAGGATTAATGCTACTGCCGACCATCTTGTTTTCATCGTGACTCCGCTTTACTAATCAGATAGTTATTCTATAATATATAACCCTGTCCTTCAAGGATGGATGCATTAAAATTGCTTGACAAAGGAAGCTCGGCGGCTTATTTATAGTAAGGAATAAAAGATAGAAACACCTTCTCTCCCCCCAGTCGCAGGCTCAGGGGCGAGAATCTCAGGGGTCTCATGGTAAAAAAGACTAAAAAAGACAAGACTATTTCTAAGAAGAAAACGGCCAGGAAACCGCAGGAGAAGTCTGAATTCATGACGCCGGAGCAGACTCTATCTCCAGAGATTTTCAGTCCGGAACTTGACCCGCTCTTTCTGAACAAGGCCCTGGAGCCTGAGCTGCAGCAGGCTAACAAGCTGAAAAGTATTTCCGATGATTTCGATGAATTTGAACTGAAAGATATACTGCCGAAGACCGCCAAGGCCGAGGCCAGCAAGGCCACCGAGCAGATTGAATCCGACCACGACCCGATAAAGATATACTTCCGGGAGATGGGCAAAATTTCCCTCCTCTCCCAGCAGGATGAAATTGACCTGGCCCGCCAGATGGAGAGGGGCAAAAAGATCCAGCTCCGGGCCCTTCTTAAGACCAGGCTGGCCATCAAGGACATTCTTTCCCTGCGCGACCTGGCCGAAACCGAACCGGAGCGCTTCCTGAGATTTTTTGACGAGACCGAGGACTTCGAGGACGACGCCGCCTGGAAGAAGGTCAAGAGCCTGCGCCAGACCCTCGATAAATTTTACCGGCTATCGGAAAATTTTTCGAACCTGAAACCCACCCCCAGAAAGGTTTTTGCCCGTGGCCGGTTGATCATCAGGATGTACCAGATCCTGGAAGAGCTTCATCTCTCGCCGGAAAAGATGGCCGCCACCATCGGCCGGCTACGCGACATCCTCCAGGTCATGAACGAGCTGGAAGAGAAAAGGGAAGAAATCCAGCTGGCCCTCCAGAAGACCAAGCCGAAAACCGCGGCCGAAGCCCTGAAGCAGAAGCTCAACCGGTACCTGGCCGAAGAGAAGGTCTACCGCCAGGAATCCGGGCTGGAGGCCAGCGAGTTGCGCCGGGTGCTGCGCGATGTCAGCCGCGGCGAGAAGATCCAGAAACATGCCGAAAACAAGCTGATCGAGGCCAACCTCAGGCTGGTGGTCTCAATTGCCAAGAACTACGTCAACCGCGGCCTGAGCCTGTCCGACCTCATCCAGGAAGGAAACCTGGGCCTGATGAGGGCGGTGCAGAAGTTCGATTATCACCGCGGTTTCAAGTTTTCCACCTATGCCACCTGGTGGATCAAGCAATCCATCACCCGGGCCATTGCCGACCAGGCCCGGACCATCAGGATCCCGGTGCACATGGTGGAAACCATCAACCGTCTCAAGAAAATTCACCAGGAACTGGTGCAGAAGACCGGGCGGGAACCGACCGTCCAGGAAATCGCCGAGGCCGTCCGCATGCCGGTGCAGAAAGTCAGCAAGATTCTTCAGGACAGCCAGGAGCTGCTGTCGCTGGACTCGCCCATCGGGGATGACGAGGAGAGCTTCCTCAAGGACTTCGTCCGGGATGTCTACAACCCCTCCCCGGCCGACATCGTCATCCGGGCCAACCTCAAGGAACAGATAACCAGGGCTTTGAATTCACTGACCGAAAGGGAAGCCACGGTCATCAAGATGCGCTTCGGCATCGGCGACGGCCAGGAGCACACCCTGGAAGAAATCGGCCAGAAACTGAAGGTCACCAGGGAAAGAGTCCGGCAGATCGAAACCAAGGCCCTGCGCAAGCTGGCCGAGTCCACCCTGCGCGACAAGCTGAAATCTTTTTCCGAGGGCAGCTCAGACCAGCCGCCCGGCCCGCCACGCTCCTGACCTGGTTCAGGCACTCCCGGTCTTTTCCGCCAGGGACAATCCCATCTTCTTAAGGGCTTCGTCTCCTCTGGACTGGGAAGGAGCCTCTCCCGGAAGATAAAGCAATACCCCGCCTTTTATGGGCCTGATTTCAATCTTTTTTTCCTCGGCCAGGCGGTTGGTGGCCTGTACCGGGTCCTGGCCAAAATATTTCTTGAAGGCCTCGTTGAACCCGCTGTAGACCGAGTGGATGCCCTTGAAATCGCCCATCCTTAAAGACTTGATAGCCAGCTGGACGAACTCTTCCACCGTTAACCGGTCTTTTTTGCCGAGGTTGAAATTTCTCTCTGCCATCATTTCCTCCTTTCTGCAATTACAGACGGAGCTCGCCCGGATTTTTCTCAACTTTCTTGAGGCCGGCCTTTCCTGTATAATTCATTTTAATTCTTTTCAAGCTGGAGCCTTTAGTCATGAGTCAAACCTTCCTGATAAACCTGGCCGGCTGGCTGGGAGCCCTGATGCTGCTGCTGGCCTACGTCCTGGTCTCCAACCGGAAGCTGGATGGCGATTCCCTGCCCTACCAGCTCCTCAACCTGGCCGGCAGCGCCTGCCTGCTGCTGAATGCTTTCCATTTCGGAGCCTACCCCTCGGTGGGTGTTAATTCGGTCTGGGTGGTCATCGCCCTGGTGACCATAATTAAAAGCCAGTCTGTAAACCGGAAGGAGGGATGAGATGAAAAAGAAACTTCTGGTGTTTACTGGAAGCCCGCGAAAAGACGGCAACAGCACCATCCTGGCCCTGGAAGCGGCCCGGGCTGCCCGGGAAGCCGGGGCCTCGGTTGAAGTCATCAACCTGGCCCGGCTTAAAATCAATCCCTGCCGGGCCTGCGACCGCTGCCGGGACAGGGGCCCGGGTGAATGCGTCCAGAAAGACGATATGAAAAAATTATATCCCAGGCTAAAAGAGGCCGGAGCCATAATCCTGGCCCACCCCGTCTACTGGTTCACCATCAACGCCCAGACCAAGCTGTTCATAGACCGCTGGTATGCTTTTGGCGGGGACGAATACGCCAGCTTCAAGAATAAAAAGGTGGGCCTGATTCTGACCTATGCCGACCGGGATGTCTTTTCCTCGGGCGGGGTCAATGCCCTCAGGGCCTACCAGGACATCTTCGGCTACCTGGGAGTTGAAATTAAAGGCATGGTCTATGCCTCGGCTGCCGGGCCGGGCCAGGTCAGAAAACAAGCTGGACTGTTAAAGGAAGCCTACAACCTCGGAAAGGACCTGGTGTCCTGAAAATTTTAGCCGGGCCTCAAAGATAGAACCATTGCGAATACTTTTCGTATTTACATTAAAAAGGTCTATAAGGAGACTTTTATGAACATTCAAAGGAACTTAACCATCCAAACTACGGTCAAGGCACTGGCTTTCTTTCTGATTGCCATTCTATTAGCAGGCGCCTGGCCGACAGCGGCCCGGGCCCAGAGCTCAAAAGAAATTGACATTCCCTTCCAGAAACACGTTCTGCCCAACGGCCTGACCGTCATCCTGCACGAAGACCACAAGGCCCCGATCGTGGCCTTCAACGTCTGGTACCACGTTGGTTCCAAAAATGAAAAGCCCGGCAAAACCGGCTTTGCCCACCTGTTCGAACACCTGATGTTCAACGGCAGCGAGCATTATAACGATGACTTCTTCAAGGCCCTGCAGAAGGTCGGAACCACTGACATCAACGGCACCACCAACGAAGACCGGACCAATTACTTCGAAACGGTTCCCGCCCCGGCCCTGGACCTGGTCCTCTGGCTGGAATCAGACCGGATGGGCCATCTCAAGGGGGCCATCGACCAGGCCAAGCTGGACGAGCAGCGTGGCGTCGTCCAGAACGAGCTAAGGCAGTACGCCAACGAGCCCTACTCCGTGGCCGAAGAACTTCTGGCCAAGGCCCTGTTCCCGGCCGGCCATCCTTATTCCTGGACCGTGGGAGGCTCCATTGAAGACCTGGACCGGGCCAGCCTGCAGGATGCCCACGACTGGTTCGCCACTTACTACGGACCGAACAATGCCGTGGTGGTCATTGCCGGCGACATCAACCCCAAAGAAGTCCTGGAAAAGGTCACCAGGTATTTCGGCAGCATTCCCCCCTCGCCGCCAGTTGCCCGCCACACCGCCTGGGTGGCCAGGAGAACCGGCGAGCAGCGTCAGAAGGTGGAAGACAGGGTCTCGCAGGCCAGGCTTTACCTGGCCTGGAATATCCCCCAGTGGGGCACGGCCGAGGCTGATTACCTGGACCTGGCCAGCAGCATCCTGGGAGAAGGAAAAAATTCCCGGCTTTATAAAAGGCTGGTCTATGACGAACAAATCGCTTCCAGCGTTTCCGCCTTTGTGGACCTTAGAGAAATTGCCGGGGTGTTTTTCATCATGGCCGACGTCAAGCCCGGCGTGGACCCGGCCAGGCTGGAACAGGCCATAAAGGAAGAAGTGGTCCGCTTTCTTAAAGACGGACCCGAGCCCGGAGAACTGGAAAGGGTTAAGACCGGTTACCTCACCAATTTCATCAGGGGAATCGAAAAAATAGGTGGTTTCTCGGGCAAGTGCGATATCCTGGCCAGAAGCCAGGTTTTTGGCGGTCGTCCGGACTATTATAAAGAGAACTTGAGGCACGTTCGGGAAGCCACCCCGCAGATCATCCGGGAAACTGCCCTGAGATGGCTGTCAGATGGTCTGTATGTTCTGGAAGTCCATCCCTATCCCCAGCTCAGCGCCAGCCAGACAGACGTTGACCGCAGCCGGATGCCCGAACCGGCCACAGCCCCGGAAGCCAGGTTCCCGGAAATCCAGAAGGCCACCCTCAGCAACGGGCTTAAAATCATCCTGGCCGAGCGCCACACCATTCCCTACGTCCGGCTGGGCCTGATGGTCGATGCCGGCTACGCCGCCGACCAGTTTGCCCTGCCCGGGACAGCCTATTTCGCCATGCAGATGCTGGACGAGGGCACGGCCCGGAGAACCTCCCTTCAGATCAGCGAAGAGCTGGCCCAGCTCGGGGCGGAACTGGGAGCCAGTTCGGCCCTGGACTTTTCCTACGTTAGCCTGGGGGTTCTAAAGGAAAACCTGGACCGGGCTCTTGATATCTATGCCGATGTTATCCTTAACCCGGCTTTTCCGGAAGCTGATTTCCAGCGGCTCAAAAAAATCCAGATAGCCAGGATCCAGCAGGAAAAATTCGCCCCGACCACCCTGGCCATCCGGGTCCTGCCAAAACTGATCTTCGGCGAAGGACATGCCTACAGTAACCCCCTGACCGGAAGCGGCTACGAACAAACGGTCCAGAAAATTACCCGGGAAGACCTGAAAAAATTCCACCAGACCTGGTTCAAACCGAACCACTCTACCCTGATAGTGACCGGCGACATAACCCTGGCTGAAATCAAGCCCAGGCTGGAAAAGATCTTCCAGAACTGGAGGCCGGGTGAAGTGCCCAGAAAGAACCTGGCCGCGGTCAGGCCCCGGTCCAAGCCCGCAGTCTATTTGATAGATAAACCGGGTGCCCCGCAATCCATGGTCATGGCCGGCCTGCCCGTTCCTTCCCCGGCTGACCCCGATGACCTGGCCATCGACCTCACGAACTTCATCTTCGGTGGAGATTTCGTTTCCCGGATAAATATGAACATCAGGGAAGAAAAGCACTGGAGTTACGGGGCCTTCTCGGTAGTACTTCCGGCCAGGGCCCAGCGGCCGTTTATAGCCGTGGCCCCCGTGCAGCTGGATAAGACCAAAGAAACCATCCAGGAGCTGACTGCTGAAATGGAAGGCATGCTGGGTAAAAAGCCGGTAACCGGGGAAGAATTCCGGAATGCCCTGAGCAGCCGGATCAACCAGCTTCCGGGCCGGTGGGAAACCATGGCCGCCGTGGAAAATTCCCTGGTGGAGATGGCCAACTTCAAACTGCCTGACGATTATTTCCAGAAATATGCCGGCCGGATCCGCCAGTTGAAAATTGAGGATATCAACCGGGCCGCCAGGAAGGTTCTCCAGCCGGAAAGCCTGGTCTGGGTGGTGGTGGGCGATAGAAGCAAGGTTGAAAAGCCGTTGCGAGAACTCGGGCTGGGTGAAATCGTCTACCTGGATGGAGACGGGAACCCGGTTAAATAGTGCACCCGGGTACGAATCCTGGCCTGCCGCTGGCCGGCCGACCAGTCTGCCTCTATTTATCGCGGCCGTGGACCTGGACTGTAGCCAGATTCCATCCCGGCAAAAAAAATATTTTCCTGCCGAGATTTTTTTCAAACATCTGAGTATAATTACGACTTAAAAAATTGAAGGGAGGATTTATAGGGAGGAACCTCCACATGTTTCGCCTCAGAACTGGCCTCTTTATTTTTTCTTCACTTGCTTTTTCATTTTTATTTCTGGTTATTTTCTCCGGACCAGGCTTTGGCCAACAGGCCGGCCAGCCCGCCCCGGATAAGGAAGCCCTGAAGAAAGCCCAGGAGAACAAGGTGGTCCGGGCCTTTCGCCTGAGCGGAGATTTTGAGCTGGACGGTCTGCTCAATGAAAGCCTTTACGAGCAGCCGGCCAGCGAGGGCTTTATCCAGACCGACCCTGTGGATGGAGCTCCGGCCAGCGAAAAAACCCGGGTCTGGGTTTTCTACGACAGCGCCAACCTCTACGTGGCCGCCTTCTGTCACGATTCGGACCCGAAGGGCATAATCGGTCAGCTCGGTCGCCGCGACTACTCGGTGGATTCCGACTGGTTTATCTTGTGCCTGGACCCTTACTTAGACCGGCGCAGCGGCTATGCTTTCTGGGTAAACCCTTCCGGCTCCATCATCGACAAGGCCCTTTACAACGATATCAGCGAGGACAAGAGCTGGGACGGGGTCTGGGAAGCCAGGACCCGGATAACCGCCGGGGGCTGGTCCCTGGAGATGCGGATTCCCTTTAACCAGCTCCGCTTCCCTCGCCAGGAAAAGCAGGTCTGGGGGATAAACTTCCAGAGGATTATCAAGCGGAAGAATGAGAAGGTGTCTTTCGCCTGGGTGCCCAAGGAAGATAACGCCTTTGTTTCCCGTTTTGCCAGGCTGGAAGGTATCGAGAACATCAAGCCAGGGCGCCGGGTGGAGGTTTTCCCCTACTCCGTGGGGCAGGCCCGCTTCCGTCCGGCTGAACCCGGAAATCCCTTCGAAACCGGGCATAAATACCAGGGCAACCTCGGCCTGGACCTTAAGGCCGGCTTAAAAAGCAATCTCAACCTGGACCTGACCATCAACCCCGATTTCGGTCAGGTGGAGGTGGACCCGGCGGTCATCAACCTGACTGCTTACGAGACATACTACGAAGAAAAACGGCCCTTTTTTATCGAAGGTTCATCCATTTTCAGCAACTTTGGACGGGGAGGAATTTACATCAACGCTGACCTGAACTGGCCCAATCCCAGGTTATTCTACAGCCGGCGCATCGGGCGGGAACCTCAGGGCTATCCCCAGCATGACGGTTTCGTCAGCTTTCCCGACCGGTCCACCATCATCGGGGCCTTCAAGTTAACGGGAAAACTGGGCGGCGGCTGGAACCTCGGGATAATCAATGCCGTCACCGCCAGGGAATTTGCCACGGTCGACGACCTGACCACCCGCTACCGGGACGAGGTGGCTCCCTTTACCTATTATGGAATCTTCCGCGGCCAGAAGGAATTCAACCGCGGGCAACAGGGGCTCGGGTTCCTCCTGACCTCGGTTATCAGGGACTTGAGAGAAGACAGCCTGAAGTCCCTGCTGGCCGGAGAATCGTTCAGCCTGGCCGTTGACGGCTGGGCTTTTCTCGACAAGAAAAGGAACTGGGTTCTGGGCGGCTGGGCCGGCGGGACTTTTCTCAGCGGCAGCGAAACTGCCATATACCGCATTCAACGCTCCTCAATTCATTACTTCCAGCGGCCGGATGCCACCCATGTCAGCCTGGACCCGGAAGCCACCAGCCTGGCCGGGCTGGGCGGCAAAATCACCCTGGCCAAGCAACAGGGCCACTCCATCGTCTACCTTTCTGGCGGAGTGCTCAGCCCCGGGTTTGACCCCAACGAGGCCGGCTACCAGAGAAGCATTTCTGACCGGATAAACTTCCAGGCTCTGTACGGTTACATGTGGACCAAACCTGGCAAGGTATTCCGGCAGGCTCTGGTAATCGGCGGGCTGGAACAGAACCACGACTTCGGCTGGAACAAGACCTTCGAGGGCTGGCTGCTCAACATGCAGGGAGTTTTCCGCAACTGGTGGACAGTGGACGGAACTTTTATTTATTACCCCGAAGCCTACAGCAACACTCTGACCAGGGGCGGTCCCCTGGCCCTGATTCCACCCGGCTACCTGGCCCAGCTTAGCCTGGAAACCGACTCGCGCCGGCGCTTTGTCTTTTACGGGACCGGATACCACGGGCAGACCAGGAATAAACAGGAACAATGGAACCTGAGCTTCGGGCTGCGCTGGAAACCCCGGCCCAACTTCAACCTGTCCTTTGGACCGACGGTCGGCCAGGACACCAACGAAACCCAGTGGCTGACCTCGGTGGCCGACCCCCTGATGAGTGCCACCTACGGACGCCGGTACATATTCGGCCGGATTGACCAGACCGTGGTCGCAGCCGAACTTCGGCTCAACTGGATCTTCACCCCCAGGTTAAGCCTGCAGGTCTATCTTCAGCCCTACATTGCCGTTGGCCGCTATGACCGGTTCAAGCAACTGAACCTGCCCCGGACTTATGACTACCTGGTGTTCGGCCAAGGCTCCTCGACCATAGAATACCAGGACGGTTTTTACAGGCTCGACCCGGACGGCAGCGGACCGGCCGCAGACTTTTCCATCTACAACCCTGATTTCAATTATAAATCGTTGCGGGGCACGGTCGTCCTGCGCTGGGAATACCGGCTGGGTTCACTGCTCTACCTGGTCTGGACCCAGAACCGGGCCGACTATGCCAACCCCGGAGATTTCTCCCTGGGCCGGGACCTGGGCGACCTGTTCACCGCCCCCGGGGATAATGTCTTTCTGGTCAAGTTCACCTACCGCTTCAACCTGTAGGCAGCCGGGGCCAGGGCGGGCAGGCTCGTTTCTGTTCTCATTTTCTTAATTTGAATACCGCTCAAAGCCCGGGGTAGCTAACAACAGCCTGCCGCTTCATGCGGTTTCCCCCATCCTCCAGGCAGCCTGAAGACGGACCAGGTTATAACGGCGAACCAAATTAACGGCCCTGTCCATCTCAACAGCTATTGACAAAAGAAAAAAGGGGGCTATCATTATTGGCTAATTTTACCCGTTGAGGACCGGATATGCCCTGGATAACGGTTGGCCTGCTGGTGGTCTCCAACATCTTTATGACCTTCGCCTGGTACGGTCACCTTAAATTCAAGAGCCTGCCGCTCTGGAAAGCCATCGTCCTGAGCTGGCTGATCGCCTTCCTTGAATACTGCTTCCAGGTTCCGGCCAACCGCCTGGGCTACGGACGGCTGAATGCCGCCCAGCTGAAAACCATCCAGGAAGTGGTGACCCTCACCGTCTTTTCCTTCTTTTCAGTACTCTACCTGAGGGAAGATTTCCGCTGGAATTACCTGGTGGGTTTTTCCCTGATGGTTCTGGCCGCCTACTTCATCTTCAAGCCGTAAATCATAGCGGTAAGCGGCCGCCTGCCACCGGCTTCAGGGATTGGAAATATGCCGGTAATACTGGACAATGAATTTTTCCTGGACCTCGTATGACCAGTGAACGTCGCGGACGTACCTGGCCGCTTCTTCCTTCTGGCCGCGGCGCAGGTATTCAATCAACCTGGCATGCTCACCGGTGGAAGACTGCTCCCACTCCTTGACGAAACCGCTCGGCCGGGGAAAATCATAGAGCCTTTTTTTCAGGCTGTTAACTATCTTCATCAGCTTGTCGTTGCCGCAGGCCTCAAGATAGACATTATGGAAGGCCAGGTTTTTTTCATAATAGAGGTCGAAGTCATCAGCTTCGATGGCCTGTTTCATTTCCTGGTTAAGCTGCTCCATGTGCTCCAGGTCAGCCGGCTGCAGCCGGGCCGCTGCCTTGAGGATGGCAATGCTCTCCAGGGCCCCGATTATTTCGTAGTAATTTTTTATATCCCGGGCTGTCAGGACGTTGACCACCACCTTGCGGCGGGGCAGGATGGTGACGAAATCCTCGGTTTCCAGCTGCAGCAGGGCATCCCGCAACGGCGTGCGGCTTACTCCCAATCTCTGCGAAGTCTCCTCCAGGTCGATAACCGAGCCGGGCAGGATTTCCCCCCGGCGCATCTGCTCCCTCAGAAAATCGTAGACCTGCTCTTTGAGAGATTTGACGTTCAGTACCGGCTTTTCCCTGTCCATCTTGCTCTCTCCTCCCAACCTTCAATTAACTCTGGTAATAGTCAACGTTGTCGGCGGTGATGATATCAATCTGGGTCATGATCTTGTTTCTGACCTCTTCGCCAAGGACAACCCTGCGGAACAGGGCATAGATGCCCTCGTAGCCCTGGCGTTCCGACTGCTGGCTGATCAGAAAATCAATGGCCCCGACCTTTAGCAGGGCCACGTTCTTGGGAATGGGGTCATAGCCGATCAGGATGATCTTGTCCTTCCCGGAATTCCCCTTCCACCACTCGGCCACCTTGTGGGTCATGGCGTTGGTCACAAAAATCCCGGCCAGGTCCCGATGCTTCCGGTAGAAGGCTTCCAGGTATCTGGCGGTCTCGGCCGCCGTCCAGCTTCCGACCAGGTCCAGGGTCTCCGTCCTTAAACCCGACCAGTCCCGGCTGCCCTGGAGAAAGCCCTCGATCCGGCCGGCAATGTGATAGTCCTCAGGAAGAATTTTAATAACGGCCACCAGGCCATCGCCGCGGTGAACCGTCTGACACATCAACCGGCTGGCCAGCAAGCCGCTCCGGACGGCATCCTGCCCGATAAAGGCCAGGGGTTTTACTCCGGGTAGGTATGAATCAAAGAAAACCAAGGGGAGTTCGGAAGGCAGGTCGGCCATGAACCGGTTGAAGCCTTCGGGCAGTACCGGGGCCGCCAGCACTCCATCAGGGTTGGTTCTCAGCAACCTCCGGCCGGTGTTGAGAACAGATTTTTCATCGTAGCGGTCAAAAAAGAAGAAGTTCACCCGCACCTTGTGGGACTGGAGCTCTTCCTGGGCTTTCTGGATGCCCCGGTAGGGCAGCAGCCAGTAGTAGCTATCCTGCTGTGGCCTGGGCATCAGGACGCTGAAATTGAACACCCGGCCCATCTTCAGGTGCTTGGCGAAGATGTTGGTCCGGTAATTGAGTTCCTTGAGAACCCGGCGGACTTTCTTCTCCGTTTCGGGATGGACCCGGCCCCGGTTGTGCAGAACCCGGTCCACCGTGCCGATCGAAACCCGGGCCTTCCT
This sequence comes from Candidatus Aminicenantota bacterium, assembly GCA_013178315.1. Taxonomy (GTDB): domain Bacteria; phylum Acidobacteriota; class Aminicenantia; order Aminicenantales; family Saccharicenantaceae; genus Saccharicenans. The sequence continues at coordinate 41,541 of JABLWX010000002.1, read as the reverse complement.
GGCTATGTCTTTAATGGTAACGATTGCTGGGCCTCATCAAATGCTAAAATTTCCAGCTAAAATTATTATCAAATTCCGCCCGAAAATACAACCTCGGCTCAGTAACCAAGACCCTTCTTCAGGCGGTCATATTCCTGCCAGATTTCGTAGGGCATGTGCCGGCCGAATTTCTTCAGGAAGTCCTTGATGTCGGCCAGCTCCTCCCCCCATTCTTTCGGGTTAATCCGGAAAAGTTCTTCCAGGTTCTCGTCAGGAAGGTTCAAGCCGCTGAGGTCCAGGTCTTTCTTTTCCGGAATCAGCCCGAGAGGAGTCTCCTTGGCCCCGGCCCGGCCGTTGACCCTCTCTATTATCCATTTAAGAATGCGGATATTTTCGCCGAAGCCAGGCCACAGGAATTCTCCCTTTTCGTTGCGGCGGAAGGCGTTGATGGAATAAATTCGAGGCGGTTTACTCATCAACCGGCCCATGTTAATCCAGTGGCGGAAGTAATCACCCATGTTATAGCCGCAGAAGGGCAGCATGGCCATCGGGTCGCGGCGAAGGACCCCGACCTTGCCGGCAGCCGCGGCCGTGGTTTCCGAGCCCATCCTGGCCCCCAGGAAGACCCCGTGCTCCCAGGTAAAGGCTTCAGTTATCAAAGGAATCAGCCTGGTCCGACGCCCTCCGAACAGGATGGCCGAGATGGGCACGCCCATGGGGTTGTCGTATTCCCTGGAAAGGGTCGGGCAATTGTAGACCGACACGGTGAACCTGGAATTTGGGTGGGCGGCCGGCGTGCCCTGCCCGGGCTTCCAGGGACGTCCCTGCCAGTCCAGCATGTTCTCCGGCACCGGCCCGTCAAGTCCTTCCCACCAGGGAGACATGGTGTCCAGGTCCAGGCCGACGTTGGTGAAAAGCGTCGGATAGTAATTGGAGTTGCGCAGGGTGCGCATCATGTTGGGGTTGGTCTTCATGGAAGTGCCAGGGGCCACTCCAAAGAATCCGAATTCCGGGTTGATGGCATACAGTCGCCCGTCGGGGCCGATGTTCAGCCAGGCGATGTCGTCGCCGATGGTCCAGATGCGGTACTCGGGCAGGGCCGACTCCAGCATGGCGAAGTTGGTCTTGCCGCAGGCCGAGGGGAAAGCCCCGGCGATGTAGGTTATGTTTCCGTGAAGATCTTCCACCCCGATGATCATCATGTGCTCGGCCAGCCAGCCGTACTTGCGGCCCATCCAGGAAGCAATCCGCAGGGAAAAGCATTTTTTTCCCAGCAGGGCGTTTCCGCCGTAGCCGGAGCCCACGCTCCAGACCAGGTTCTCTTCGGGGAAATGCATGATGAAGCGCTTGTTGGGGTCCAGATCGCCGACGGTGTGAATGCCCTTGACAAAATTCTCCGAGTTACCGATCTTGTCGAGAATGTGTCGGCCCAGCCTGGTCATGATCCTCATGCTGACGGCCACGTAGGAAACATCGGTTATCTGAATGCAGGCTTTAGCGTAAGGCGAGTCCGGATGTCCCATCATGTACGGCAGAACATACATGGTCTTGCCGCGCATGGCTCCCCGGGACAGCTTGGTCAGCTTCTTCTTGGCCTCCTCCGGGTGCATCCAGTTATTGTTGGGCCCGGTGGTCTCCTTATCGGAATGGCAGACAAAGGTCAGCTGCTCGGTCCGGGCCACATCGGTCGGGTGACTGCGGTGAAGGTAAGCCTTGGGCCAGAGCTTCTGGTTGAGCTCCTGAAAGATGTCGTGCTGTTCAATCTTTTCTTCCCGCAGGCCCATTTCGATGATGCGGCGGGCTTCGCCTTCAGAACCGTCGCACCAGTAAACGGTCTTGGGCTGAAGGAGTTCCGCCTGTTTTTCCACCCATCTTTCAACTGCCGTGGCCATTTTCTTTTTCCTGTCAGTTAATTTCCGGAAATTCTCTAATAACACAGGGGGCGGGTTTTGTCAAAACACGGGTGGCTGCTCAGCCAGAGCTGTGGTAGATACGCAGAGGGATGGCAACCGGGAAGACCCCGTCCGGGCCCGATGGCAACCTGGAGCACCCCCGGCTCCTTTGGGTCTTTCATTGGAACGGGCCCAATCGATAAAAGAGCTTGGAAGGCGGCCGGAGTTGATGATAGAATTTATCAACCAGGAGGAACTTATGAGATCGAGAACGACCACGACCCTGTTATCTTTGCTTCTGCTGGCCAGCTGGTTTTTCCTTTCGCGGGGTAACGTTTCCGGCCAGGAGGCAACGGTCATCAAGCTGCCTCCCCCTCAACTCGAGGGCGGGAAACCGCTGATGGAATGCCTGAAGCTCCGGCAGAGCCAGCGGGAATTCAGCCCGGATAAGCTCTCACCCCAGGTCCTGTCCAACCTGCTCTGGGCAGCCTACGGAATTAACCGGCCGGAGTCCGGGAAGAGAACCGCACCCTCTGCGGTCAACTGGCAGAACATCGACCTCTACGTGGCCACGGCCGACGGGCTCTTCCTTTATGAAGCCAAGGACCACTCCCTGGTCCAGGTTCTCAAGGAGGACATCAGGGGCCTCTCCGGGACCCAGGATTTTGTCAAGATCGCTCCCGTCAACCTGATTTATGTTGGTGACTATGCCCGCATTCCCCGCGGTTCGGACGAGGACAAGAGGTTTTATTCCGGGGCCCACGCTGCCTTTATTTCACAGAACGTGTACCTGTTCTGCGCTTCCGAGGGGCTGGCCACGGTGGTCAGGGCTTCCCTCAACCGGGAAGAGCTGGCCAAAGCCATGAAGCTCCGGCCGGAGCAGAAAATCATGCTGGCCCAGACCGTGGGCTACCCGAAAAAGTAAGCGGCTCATTCTTTCCGGTGCAGCCAGACGGCCATTTCCCAGGCTCCCCGGTTAGCCCAGCCAAAGTAGGGAATCAGGAAGAGATTCTGTTTCCGAACTTCATTACCCTTGTCGTCAACCACCAGCCCGCCGCCGGTGATGACGGTCACCCCGCCCAGGAGGTCATTGCGGTACCACTGCTGAAACCGGGTGGCGTCCGGAACGGCCAGGTTCAGGGCCGTCCCGCCGTTATCCCGTCCTTCGGCGCAGAAGACCACTGGACCCCGCTCAATGGCCACCCGGCCCCTGTCCTCGACCACATCTGGATGGGCTACCACCCTCCTGACGGGCATGGGAAAGAGAATTTCCACCACGTCGCCCCTGACCCATTTTCTCTTTATCCTGAGGTAGCCGCGATCTATTTCCACGGGAATGACCTTGCGGTTCAACCTGACCACCACCTGCCCGGATTCCCCGTCAAGGTATCTGTATAGGTCGGAAGGAACCGGCCCTCCCTGAACCCAGCCGGGAATCCGGAGACACAGGACAAATTCCCGGACCCGGGAAGGGTTGACCCCGACCTTGACCTGTCCCAGCCAGGGATACTTGGTTTCCTGGACTATTTCCAGCCTGGTGTTCTGGAAGTCAAACTGGGCCGAGGAATTCACGTAAAGGTTGATAAATACTTCCTGCCAGGAATGGGCATAGATGTACTGGGGAAAGGTGGCCAGGAAGCGGGCGGCGTTGGCCGGGCAGCAGGCCACCTCGAACCAGCTGCTTCTTTCGTACTTGCCCCTGGAGGCCAGCGGGTTCTGGTAGAAGAAGCGGTCCCCGGACAGCCCGACCCCCGATAGCAGGCCGTTATAGATAATCCTTTCCAGAACGTCTATGTAGCGGCCGTCTCCCTCCATCTGGAAAAGACGCTGGTTCCAGAAGGCGTTGCCCACCGCGGCGCAGGTTTCAGCATAAGCCTGCTCGTTGGGCAGGTCATAGCCAGGCCCGAAGGCTTCGTACTCGCCGGTAGAACCGATTCCGCCGGTCAGGTAGAGTTTCTGGCCAACCACGTTTTCCCAGAGGGTCCGGCTGGCCCTGGCATACTCCGGGTAACCTCCCACCGCGGCCACGTCCAGCATCCCGCTGTACATGTAGGTAGCCCGGACGGCGTGGCCCACGGCCTCGGTCTGCTCCAGCACCGGCTTGTGGTTCTGCAGGTATTCTTCAGAATTGTAAATGTGGAAGGGAGAGGTCGCCGGATAGACCTCCCCGCCGTGGTAGTGGCCGCGTTCATCCAGGAAGAACTTGGCCAGCTTCAGGTAATCTTCGTTGCCGGTAACCCGGTACAGCTTGACCAGCCCGATTTCAATTTCCTGGTGCCCGGGAAAGCCCCGCCGACGGTCGGGGCCAAAGGTCCTCACCAGCAGGTCGGCACTTTTTATGGCCACCTCCAGCAGGTTTTTCTCGCCGGTAGACTGGAAATAGGCCACCGCTGCCTCGTACAGGTGGCCCAGGTTGTAGAGCTCGTGGCTCACCCGGAGATTGGACCACCTCTCCGCCCCGGAGCCGGGAGCCGGGTTTTTAGGGTCGATGGTCCGGGTGGTAAAAAGGTAGCCGTCCGGCTCCTGGGCCCCGGCGATGAGCTCCACCAGCTCATCTATCCGGCGCTTCAGGTCCGGGTCGGGATGGGTCTTCAGGGTGTAGGCCGCCGCTTCTATGGCCTTGTAAACATCGGAATCGTTATACCTCTTTCCGGTATGCTGACCCTTCTTGAGGCCGGCGGCAATCCGGAAATTGTCCACCCGGCCCGTTTCCTCGTTCATCCGGAAGAGATAGGGCACAGTCACCAGGCGGTTGGTTTCCATCCTCGGCGCCCAGAACTCGTCGGTTACCTTGACCTCCCAGAAATTAACCGGCTGGATGGGATAATCCTGGCCGGCACTTTCCGGGGCCACAGGTGGTCTTTCACAGCCAGAAAAAACCAGGCTTGAAACCAGCAGGCAGGCTAAGGCTATTTTTTTCATTTTTTCTCTCCAGGCCGATTTTACCACATCGGCTCCCGGAAAATCCGGTTGGCCCGAAACCGGGGCCGGGCCGGCCCTAATTCCTACTAATTTAGTAGGAATTTTTATTTCAGCACATACAGGGTGATGCTCAGCGGGGGCAACTGCAGCCGTTCGGGGACAAACTTCTCGTTAACCGTGGTAATTTCCACCTCCGGCTTCTGCCCGGGAACGTTGCAGGCTTTCTCGTGCGGACCGCTGATTCTCAGAATCTTTTCCACGCCCTTCACCCGGAACCCGGCCAGGTCCAGGGCCAGGGTCTGCTTTTCGGCCGTCGGGTTGACCACGGCCATGGTCAACGTCTTCCCGTCTTCTTTCCAGGCGGCCATGACATCCAGGGGTTCGGGCTGGCCGGAGACCTTAACCGGCACGGTGCCGAATTCCTGGCGGTAAAGCTTCAGCACCAGCCCGGTGGTGTCGAACACGGCCTCGATCCTGGAGGTCTTGATGGCCCCGATGACATTAACCGTCTGGGCATAGTTGGCCATGTAGATGATGTCCGCCTGCCGGTAGTATTCGTGCAGCCCGGCCGCTATGCCCAGGGCGTCTTTCAGGAAATACTGGGTGCCCAGCTCGCCGTAGACATACGGACCATACCAGTAGTTCCACTCGTCGAGAGCAATCCGGATATCCTTTCCCTTCAGTTGCGGAATCGTCTTCCGGTACTGGCGATGGGCCTCGGCAATTCTTCTTATGGCCCGGGGCACCTGGTAGACATGGCTGAGAAGACCCGGGCGTTCGCCCACGTAAAAATGCTCGCTGATGTAGTCCATGTGGTCGGCGCAGGCTTCCAGCATGCCCCGGCTCCAGTCGCCAACCGCCCCCACGGCAATCAGCTTGATATTCGGGTCCCTGGCCTTCATGGCTTCAGCCAAACGGTTATGTTTTCTGACATAATCCGCAAGCGGCATATGACCCAGCTGCCAGTCTCCGTACATCTCGTTACCAATGGACCAGAAGCGGCAGTTAAAGGGCTCGGGGTGACCGTTTTGAGCCCGGAGGCGACCCATCGGGGTGTCGGGGGAGCCGTTGACATATTCCACCTCGTCGGCGGCCATGGTCTCGTTTCCCTGGCCACTGTTGACGGCGATGTAAGGCTCGGCCCCCACCAGCCGGCAGAAAGCCATGAATTCATGGATACCCACATCGTTATGCTCGATTCCCTGCCAGGCCGGGTTCTTGCGCGGCGGACGGCGGTCGGGGTCGCCGATTCCATCCCGCCAATCGTACCCCGAGACAAAATTTCCGCCCGGCCAGCGGTAGACGGGAGAATTCAGCTCCCGCAGGAGTTTAATCACTTCCGGTCTGAAGCCCTCCAGGTTATCGGCCGGCATCAGGGAGACGGCAGCCACCCGGAAAGCCTCGCTGCCCCGGCTGACGATTTCCAGGCGCCCGTTCTCGGTATCTGCCCTGGAGGCAAAATCAAAATAAAATTTCTCATAATCAGGGCTGATCCTGTCAATCCTGACCACTTCCCTTTCATCCCGTCCCTCACCCCAGACCAGCCTGACCTCCAGCGGTAGGGCGCCCGGGTCCCCGGCCAGAACGAGGCGCCCGGTATATTTTCTTCCTTTCTGAAGGGCGAGGGACTCCTGATAAATCCCAGCTTCCCGGCCGTTTCCCTTGAGGCGGATCTCAGGCACCGGGATCCCGGCATAGGTCAGCAGCGGGTTCATGTGAACGGAGTGAGGTTCGCCGGCTATCTTCCAGGGAGAATCCGGCGTGCCAACCGCCTGGTAGAATTTCCTGTCTTCCAGCATCTCGGCCCAGATTCCCTGGTAGATGCATCGCCCCAGATGTTCGATGAACTGGCCGTAGAGGTAAGGAGAAATCGGCTCCAGTTTCCGGGCCGGATAAACCGTGGCCCGGGGCCGGAGCTTCCGGGCCGAAAGCAATTCCAGGCTCAGGTCATCAAACCAGGCCTGCCCGGTTACCTTTCCCCAGCCGCCGAACAAACAGTTGATCTGCAGGGCATCATTCAGCTCCGTGTCTATGATCATTTCCAGGCGGGTCCAGTCGTTGCTGCCGGTAAGGGCCCGGGTCTGGAATCTTTCCAGGCCGTGAACATTAAAAAGAACGCCTTTCCCGCCCTGGGACTTGATATTCTCGGTCTTGACCCAGCCACTGAACCGGTAGCGGGCAAAGGGAAGGACCCTGACCTGGGTAGACCAGGCAGCATCGGCTCCTTTCTCCGAGCTGATTTTAAGACTCCAGGAACCGGTCCTGGCCACCTTATCCATTTCAAAGGAAGCTTCCCTCTGGAAGGTGGCCGGATGCCAGCCCACCGGCTTTCCGTCTTTTGTCTCTTCAAAGGAAGGATTGGGCAGAAGCTGCCGACCCTGGTCAGCGGAGACGACCAGCCAGGCCAGGGCTAACATCAGAATCAACAGGGCAACTGATCGGCCGGGCCGGAACAATCTCAGCAATTCGTGAGAAGAAAAGCGGATATTTCCATTCTTATTAAGATTAGGGCTAACTTTCATCGTCTCCTCCACAAAAATTTATAATTTACTTCTACCTTATTTTTTTATTTATTCTTTGAGCCAGCTCTCATGTCATATCCACAACCATCCGGCCGGACCAGCGGACTGGTGAAGAAAATCATTTCTTCTCCGGCTGATACTCCGGCCATTTCGCTCACCATTTCTTCTTTTAGTCCGGGCCGGTGCTATCAGCCTCTCTATTTTCAGGTTATCTATTATTAGCTGGTTCTACCCTCTGCAGGATGCCCGACCAGCAATTTCCTCAGTCCAAATCAAGCCAGGTTCTCTTTCTTCTCCCCGGTTTCTTCATCCGTTCCTGTTTTAGTCCGAAACTTCAGACCTCGGAATCCGGTTTCGACTCTCCCGGACTTTCTAAAGCATTCTCCTGGCAACCAACCTGGCGCTCGTCCTCAAACCACCGGGCATCTCAGCCAGAAGAAAATCTCCAGGTTCTTTTCGTGCAGGTCCTGGTCGCTTACTTCACTCGCCATTCCTGGATGCCGGCTGAAAACTTTTCCTGGCTCTTGATCTCAACCTTAATAGCCGTGGTGACCACGGGAGAAAACTTAACCAGGTTGTACCTGTCTTTCTCCAGGCCATAGGGAGTCAGGTTCTTGACCGGAACCCAGTCGTTGCCCTTTTTATAGTAAAGCTTCCAGGATTCAGGCACCCGGCACTCGCCCAGGCCGGTATCATCGAACCAGTAGACGGCCGCTTCTGACACCCGGACCGGGATTGGGAACTCGTAGCTCACCCATTCGGTGGTCCCTCTCTTCGGCCACCAGTGAAGATAGCCGACCGAGTGGTCGATGGAACTGGTGGGTTCATACTGGTCGTTGATGAACCTGGCCCCGCGGGCGCCCTCGGAGGCTTCCACCCTGGCCTTTGAGGCCAGGGAAGGTTCGGGTGTCGGCCTGACCTTTCCTTCTTCCCGGGCCAGCCAGACGGCCATTTCCCCGCGGCCACGGTGAGCCCAGGCGTAATATGGGATAAGGGTAATCTCCTTATCCTGGCCCACAACCTTTTCTTTTTCCATCCGGTAAGCCCGGCCCGCGGCCCTGACCACCACCAGTCCACCCAGCAGGTCGCTCCGGAATTCAGAGGTCAGGGTAGCACCATCGGGCAATAACAGGTTGCTGACCCGGCCGCCATTATCAGGCCACTCGGCGCAATAAACCAGGGGACCCCTTTCCACGGCCACCAGCCCGGCATCATCCTTGACCTTTTCATTGGCCAGGACCGGGCGCGGCTCCAGGGGCAGGCTGACCTCTATGGTGTCTCCGGCCTTCCATTTCCGGGCAATCGGCAGGAAACCATTTTCCAGGTTAAGGGCCAGCTCTTCTCCGTTGACCTTAACCACTGGCCGGGCCTCTTTCGTGTCGGCATAACGATAGAGGTCCCCCGGAATGGGTTGCCCCAGGGCCCAGCCTGGAATCCGCAGCATTATCGTGAAATCGTCTTCCCTGGCCGGGTTGACCTTGATTTTTATATCGCCTCTCCAGGGATAATCAGTTTCCTGCTCCATCTCCACCTTCAGGTCCTCCATCTCCACCTGGCCCCGGCTCCGGGCAAACAGGTTGACGTAAAGCCTGTCACCCGAGGTGGCATAGACATACTGCCCGAGCTGGGGAATGAAGCGGACTATGTTCGGCGGGCAGCAGGCGCAGGCGAACCAGGGGCTTCTTTCATGCTGGCCGAAGGAGGCCAGCGGGTTGGCATAGAAGAACCGGTCGCCGGTCAGGGCAATTCCGGACAGGAAGCCGTTGTAGAGAATCCGCTCGAAAACGTCGAGGTACTTGGCCTCGCCGTGCAGCCGGAACATCCGGTAATTCCAGAAGGCGTTGGCGATGGAGGCGCAGGTTTCGGCATAGGCCGAGCCGTTGGGCAGATTGTAGGCCGGGCCGAAGCCTTCCCAGGCCCCGGTGGAACCGATGCCGCCGGTCAGGTAAATCTTCCGGTAAACCACGTCTTCCCACAGGCTGTCCAGGGCCTGGACCAGGGACTGGTCGCCGGTCAGGGCCGCCACGTCAGCCATCCCGGAATACATGTAGGCCGCCCGGACGGCATGGCCAACTGCCTCTTTCTGTTCCCTCACCTGCAGGTGGTCCTGGGAGTAAAAACCATAAAGTTCATGACCTTCCTTGTTGCCACGCTGGTCGAGGAAGAACCTGGCCAGGTCCAGGTACTTTTTCTTTCCAGTTAGGCGGTAAAGCTTGACCAGCCCGATTTCAATTTCCTGGTGTCCCGGTGGCAACATCACCTTCCCGGGGCCGAAGTCCTTCAAGATGAGCTCGGCATTTTTCAGGGCCACCTCCAGCAGGGTCTTCTTGCCGGTGGCCAGGTAATGGGCCACGGCCGCCTCGTAGAGATGACCGGCGTTGTACAGCTCGTGGGCATCCTGCTCTCTCTCCCACCTCTTGTCGGTCACCCATTCTTCCAGGGGTATCTTTCCGCCCTTGTTCTTGATGGCCCGGGCAGTATAAAGGTAACCGTCCTTTTCCTGGGCGGCGGCGATCTTGGCAATCAGGCCGTCAAGGTACTTATCGAGTTCCGGGTCGGGGTGGAGCATCATCTGGTAGGAGGCGCCTTCTATCATCTTGTAAATATCGGAATCGTCAAAAGGATATCGGGAACAGAAATCGCCCTCGGCCAGCCCGGCCGCTATCTCGAAGTTCTTGATCCGGCCGGTCTCTTCGCTCTGCCGGAAAGCATGGGGTATGGTAACCCTCCCGTTAGTTTCTATCCTGGAGCTCCAGAAGCCGTTGGAGAAGCGGACTGCGGTCAGGTCGACCGGCTTGATGGAATAATCCCTTTTTTCCGCGGAACAGGCTGAAAACAACCAGGCTCCGAGCAACAGGCAAAAAACCGCCAGCGTTTTCTTCCTGGTAACTAATCCTGACATCGAAACCTCCTTGATCGTTATCTTTCTGGCCATCTAAAGACATCATAGCCGATTTGCGTCCGGCCAGAAAAGATTTTATTCAACTCCATTGAAGGCCCGCTCACTCTTCAAAATTATCCTGCCGGTCAGGGGTCATCAGGACAACCGGCTGCGGGCCCAGGGACCAGCTTATTCTCTTCTTGATGGGCGATGGCTGTTCGAGCTTAACCCCGGCCACCTGAAGAACCACAAAATACTTGCCGGGCTCAACCCTGGGGCCAGGCCGACCTTCTCCGGCCTTTCTCATGTCCCAGCTCACCCGGTTCAGTCCAGCTCTACCCGGGCCTTCAAGCTCCCGCAGAAGTTTTCTTTCCGCATCGTATATCCCGACCTTAACCTTTTCCCCGGCTTCTTGCTTTAAGTAATAATGTATGACCACTTCATCAGGTTCGTTGGGAGTGAACAGGTGGCTATCACCCGTAAGATGATAATTGCCGAAGACCGGGTACTGTTTCTGGATGGCCGGCCTGATGGTAAATAAATAGACAGGTTGGTTCAGAATTTCCGGTTTCATTTCCCGCAGCGGCCAGATGTTGGTCACCCAGATGCCCCGTCCATAGGTCCCGACCACCAGGTCGGCTTCTCGAGGATGAATTACCAGGTCGGTTACCTTGACCGCGGGCATGTTATTCTGGAAAGGAAGCCAGCTCTTTCCCAGGTCGAGGGAAACAAACAGGCCGTTATCCGTGCCGGCAAATAACAGGTCTGGATTCTGGCCATCCTGGACTACGACGTTGACCGGGCTATCCGGAAGGCCGGCTGAAATCGAGGTCCAGGTTCGGCCGTAATCAGTGGTCCGGAAAAGATATGGCTTAAAATCATCGTTCCGGAAACCACTCTTGGCCACAAAGGCCGTTCCCGGGTCATGGGGAGAGGCCAGGACCCGGCTGACCCAGAGTTGGGCCGGGGCCCCGGCCCTGGCCAGGGCCGGCGTGCAGTCGGTCCAGCTGGTCCCGCCGTTCGTCGTCACCTGCACTTTGCCGTCGTCCGTCCCCACCCAGACAACCCCGGGTTTGCGTGGCGACTCGGAGATGGTGGTTATTGTGCAGAAGGTTATATTGCCGGCGCCAGACTGCTTGCTCTTATCATTGGTGGTCAGGTCCGGGCTTATCTCTTCCCAGTCGTCACCGCGGTTAAGAGAACGCAGCAGGACCTGGGCCCCGATATAGACGATGGAGCTGTTGTGAGGCGAAAGGTGAATTGGTGGGGTCCAGTTAAAACGGTATGGTTCTTTATCCCGACTTCTTACTGGCTGGATCCTCTGGCGGGTCCCGGTCTTCTGGTCAAGCCGGAAGAAATTCCCGAACTCCCGGCAGTTGTAAACCCAGCGGCTGTCGGTGGGGTCAACCACGTTGTACATCCCGTCTCCACCCCCGACCGTTACCCAGTCGCTGAGGTTCACCTGGCCAGACCAGGAATTGGACGGGCCCTTCCAGGAATCGTGGTCCTGGAGCCCGGCATAGATATTGTAGGGCTCGTCCATGTCCACCCCCAGGGCATAGATTTCGCCGAGCGGCAGGTTGTAAAAATGGTGGCAGGTCTTTCCACCGTCGTAGGAAACATAGACGCCGCCATCGCTTCCGAAAAGAATTCTCTTCGAATTCTGCGGGTCAATCCACAGGGTCCTGACGTCGCCAAAGGCCGACTGGAACAGGGCCTCCGGTGGCCAGTCGGCATCACGCCAGGTCCGACCGCCGTCCACCGAGCTGGCCAGGGTTACCCCGGTTATGTACAGAACCTGGTCGTTGTCGGGAGCAATGTAAAGTTGATTAAAAGAATACGGGGCCTTGTTGGCCAGAGGTTCTTTCCCGCTGTTGACCTTAACCCAGGTCTGGCCGCCGTCGTCAGTCCGGTAGACTTCGCCCAGCGGAACCGGGCGGGCCAGGCGTCCGGCCTTGCGGGCCGCGGCCACCTCTTCGGTGGTGGGTTGTCGGAAATTTTCCACCACGGCATACAGGACCTGGGGATTTTTCCGGTAGATGTCGATTCCGATGCGGCCGACGTATCCGGATGGTAATCCCCCGGCCAGCCTCTTCCAGGTCATCCCGCCGTCGGTTGTCTTGTAAATCCCGCTTTCCGGGCCCCCGGCTTCGTAGTGCCAGGGCAACCGAACCTTGTCGTAGCTCGCGGCATAGAGCACCTCGGGATTGGCCGGGTCCATGACCAGGTCGATCACCCCCACCCTGTCGTTGATGTAAAGGACCTTCTTCCAGGTCTGGCCGCCGTCTTCGGTCTTGAAGACGCCTCGCTCGGCACTGGGGGTAAAAAGATGTCCCATGGCCGCCACGTAGACGATGTCCGGGTTACGGGGATGAACTATGATCCTGGGTATGTGGTGGGAGTCAACGAGCCCCATTCTCTTCCAGGTCCGGCCGCCATCGGTCGATTTATAAACGCCGTCACCGCTCTGGGAACTGCGGGCACAATAGGCCTCGCCCGTTCCCACCCAGACGGTTTCCGGGCTGGATGGGGCCAGGGCTATGGCTCCGATTGACAGGTGGCTCTGCCCGTCGAAGACCGGTTCAAAGGTGGTACCGTTGTTGGTGGTCTTCCAGACGCCGCCGTTCCTGGTTCCCACGTAGAAAGTATAAAGATGGGCTTCCGCCGGAAACTCGGGCACGGCAAAACAGGTCACCCAGGAGCCGGCCCGGAAGGGGCCGAGATTCCTGAACTGAAACAGTTTCACATCATCGCTGCTCAGCTTGGGTTGAGCCGTCAGGTGAGCTGCCGTCAGGACCAAAACGGCCAGCGTCATAACCAGCAATTTCATAAAGATAGACTTAGATAAAAGTTTTCCGGGCATCCGCCACCTCCTATTATTTCGAGGCATTTTGAAGACCTGAGAACCCGATATATTTGAAACCGCCAGGCGACTTAGGTTGTCTCGCTGCCGCCGTTATTTTAGCCGCCCCGTTATTTATACCAATTTTAGCCCCGGGATGAAACAGGATAATTAAGACACCCGGTTTCTGAAATTGCGGCGGGAGATAACCCGGCCCGGTCGCTGCTGACTTTCGGCTGGTCGGGAAAATTTTTTCCATAAGATTCCTGGCCTCATGGCCTAACGAGATTCAGAGAGCACCTGCTACCCGGAAATAATTGCCCCGGGCCGTTGCCCTTAATAATCTTAACCCGATGTAAAAAAAAGAGGGGGAAGAGCTTGCGCTCCTCCCCCGAAAAAAACCTCTTGGAACAACGCTTAGAATTTGTAACGAATGGAGAACTTGAAGACCCGGGTGGCCGAAATGCTGGTAACCCGGTTGTAGTTGTAGTCCAGGCTGTAGCTTCCGCTGCTGCTGCCCTCATCGTCCGGGAACCAGGTGGCAATCGGGTTCAGGCCGTAGTTGACGTACTTGTTGCCAAAAAGGTTGTAGATGTCGACGAAGGCCCCGATGGTGCCGTAGGGGAGCTTGAATTCTTTCTCCAGGTGGAAGTCAACGTTGGTGAAATCCTGTTCTCTCCTGGTGCCGTTGGGCTCGAGCATCACCCAGACCGACCAGGGCACGGCGTTGTTGGCCAGGGCCCAGTCTTCGGGCGGCACGATTTCCACGCTGCGGCCCCAGGGATAGCCGACCCGGTAATTCATGAAGAAGGAAGCGATGAAGCCGTAGGGCAGGTTGAAGGTTCCGTAGAGTTTCATCATGAAGGGCACATCGTAGCTGTCGCGGCCCGGGGTGTTGACGAAATCGTTCGGGCTATCGCCGCAGGACTGGGAAGTGGTCTTGGAGAGCGTGACCGAACCGCCCAGCGACCAGCCATGGGAAAACCTCTTATCGAAGGCCAGTTCCAGGCCGTCGTACTTAACGAACTGCTCGGGAATGTTGGTCTTGATGTAGACCATGGACTCGTAGGGAGAGTTCTCGCTCATGAAGTAGACCGTCACCTGCTGTTCCGGGAAGCTGCCGTAGGCCGGGACGACGGTGGTGAAGGGCACGTACCAGTCGGGTGCCTGGTCCAGCTTGTACCAGTAGCGGCCGGAGGCCAGGTCGTACTTGGCCCAGCCGAAAAGGTCGGTTTTCTTCTTGTGCAGGTAGGTCAGTTTAACGGCAAAGTCCTTGAACAGCTGGTGCTCTATACCGGCCGTGATCTCGTTGTGGATGGGGGCGTGGAGCCCGCGGTCAACCATCTGGCTGAGGTACTGGATATCGGGCAGCTTGAAATCGCCCAGGCTCCACCGGTATTCATAATAGTCGGTGCCGGGAGAGTCTGGCTGTCCGTTTTCGTTGAGGTCCCACCAGTTAAACTCGTACTGGCCCATGACTGCCGGCAGCACTTCCGAGAACCACATCACCGGAACCTGCTCCGAGTACCTGGCATAGGACAGCTTCAGGGCCGTCCGGCCGTTGCCGAACAGGTCATAGCTCAGGCCGAGCCGCGGGGACAGGCTGGTGAAGACCAGGACATCCTTTATGCCGTCGACTTCAAAGCCGCCGTAGGGGTTGAAACCGAGGTCCTGGGCCAGGACCTGCCCGATTTCGTAGGACAGGCCGGTGGTCCCGGTGGACCGGGCCTTGCCGCTCCAGCCGTTGTAAGAGTCAACTCTCAGGCCGAGGTTGAAGGTCAGCCGGTTCTTGACGGTGAAATTGTCCTGGAAGTAAGCGCCGATCCGGTATTCGTAGAGGTCGGTGACGCTGTCGCCTTTCCCCGGACCGCAGTTGGTAAAGGACAGGCGGCCATCACCGTAGATGGTCGGCTGATCAACCCCGAAGTAGCCGCGCCAGTAATAGGGATTGCCATTGTAGTAAAACCACTCCATGGGTTGCTGCCTGGCGTAAGAATACCTGTCCCAGCCGAACTGGACTTCAACTCCGGCTCCCAGTTCGTGGTCGCCGCCCAGGACGTTGTCGGCAAAATGGGTAGCCCTGACCGAAGCCTGGTTGGTATGGCGGATGATGAAGCTTTCCCAGCTCTGGATGCCGTTCCAGATGTAGCCGGTATAGCCATCCTGGTATCCGATTTTATCGGAGCCATTCCGGGCCGTGATGGGATAATCCAGGTGGTTGATATTCAACCTGAAATCGATGAATGAACTGCTGCTGGGAATCCAGGTCAGGTTGGCGGTGCCAACGTACTGGGTGGGCTTGGCGTCAAAAGTGCTGTCCTCGGTCTTGTTGGACCAGGCCTCGAACATTCTCTGGCTCTGGCTCAGCGAAAAGTAGGTGTAAAATCTCAGCTTTTTCGAGAATTCCGTGGTCAGCTTGAGGTTGCCCCTCATGTTTTGATTGGGAACTTTATACTGGTCGTACTGGGTGCCGAGGATGGTGGTCGGCCGGAAGGGAGCCCAGTTGCTGGACTTGGTGAAGGCCACGTCGGTGAAGAACCAGATCTTGTCCTTGATGATGGGGCCGCCGAACATGGCCGAGGTATCCAGGTCATAGAGGCTAAAACTGGGCTTTCCAATCCGCATGGACTTCAGTTGCTCATCCGGAAAGAGAACCTGGGCCAGGTGCTTGTTGGTGTAGTAGGCCTGGACCTGGCCGGAGAAGTTGTTTCCGCCGGACTTGGTCACGATGTTGACGAAAGCCCCGCCGGTCGTTCCGACCTGGGCCGGGATGGCCCCGGTCATCACCTCGATTTCCTCGATGGCGTCAAACTGGGGGGTACCGAAGGCCCCGCCGGTAGTCGGGCAGTTGGCGTTAATACCGTCAACCTCATAGGCAACTCCGTTCCAGTCGGTGCCATGAATGCTTCCCGAATAGGTGGCGATGGTGCCAACGGTGGAGGGGACCAGGTTCATGACGCTGGTCAGGCTGCGGTTGAGGGGCAGCCTGGTAATGACCTCGGAAGTAACGGCCGTGGTGACCTTGGTCTTCTGGACGTCAATTTCCGGCGCCTTGGCCACAACCGTCACCTGCTCTTCAACAGCTGCCGGTTCCATCTTGACATCCAGGGTCACGGTCAGCCCCACCCTGACAATCACTTCATTCAGGGTGATGGTCTTGAATCCCTGGAGCTCGGCGGTCAGGGTGTAGTTGCCCGGTGGAACCGCCGGCAACCGGAACGTTCCATCTTCCCGGCTGACATCGGTGGCCTTACCCATCATGCTGGGCCCGGTCAGGGTTATGCTGACCCCGGGCAGGGGTGTGCCGTCCGAATCCTTGATCACCCCGCGGACCGTTCCGGTCTGGCGGGTGATCTGAGCCTGGAGGATGGAAAATGACAGCAGCAAGAAGAGAGCCAACAGGAGCCATTGTTTTTGCTTAGACATCAGATCCTCCTTTTAATTTTTTTTGATTTTTATGTTGATGGCCGGACCGAAATCGACGGCAGGCTGCGTCTGGCCGCCCGCATAAACCGGGCCCCGGCACGATTGCTGGAGCCGCAGGCCGCCGACCATCTCCGGGCCATTTTCTTTTGAGCTGGGCATCGCCTTTGTTCCTGCGCGTTAACGTTAACATCTGTTAGCAAAATAAAATTTAATTAAATGTTAACGTTAACACAAAAATTTTATATAATGAAAAGGAAGTCGATGTCAAGAACTTTGTTGCTAACGAAAATGCCTGTGGAGCCGGCCCGGCCGGCCGGGGCAAAAATTCCACTTTCTAAAAAGCAGGGGCCTGAATTAAAATTGAAATCAATGAGGAGGCGCGAAAGATGAGGTCAAAAACCAGAGCTTACAGCCTGGGTCTAGATTTCGGCACCAACTCGGTCAGGGCGCTGGTGGTGGACGTGGCCAGCGGGGAGGAGATCAGCACGGCCGTGGTCAATTATCCTTCGGGCCAAGCCGGAATATTGCTCGACCCCAAGGACCCCAACCTGGCCAGGCAGAACCCGGCCGATTACCTGGAATCGATGGTCAAAGTTGTTCGCCAGGTCCTGAACCGGGCCGGGAAGGCTAAAAAAGATTTTTCCCCCGAGCGGGTGATCGGAATCGGGGTTGACACCACCGGTTCCACCCCCCTTCCGGTTGATAAGAATGGTTTGCCCCTGGCCTTTCATCCGGAATTCAAAAATAATCTCAACGCCCAGGCCTGGTTGTGGAAGGACCACACGGCTTTTGCCGAAGCCCAGGAAATAACCGCACTGGCCGCCAGGGAACATCCTGAATACCTGGCCAAGTGCGGTGGCATTTATTCCTCGGAGTGGTTCTTCAGCAAGATCCTTCACTGCCTGCGGGTGGCCCCCGAAGTCTTCGAGGCCGCCCACACCTGGGTGGAATGCGCCGACTTCATACCGGCCATCATCACCGGGACACTGGCTCCGTCGAAGATGAAAAGAAGCCGCTGCGCGGCCGGGCACAAGGCCATGTTCAATGCCGGCTGGGGCGGTCTGCCGGCCAAGGATTTTCTGGGGCGGCTGGACCCCCGCCTTGGAGAGTTGCGGGACAGGCTTTATGAGGAAACCTACACTTCCGATCGTGCCGCTGGCCTTCTGACCAAGTCCTGGGCCAGGATGCTCGGCCTCAAACCGGGGATCCCGGTGGCGGTTGGAGCTTTTGACGCCCACCTGGGCGCGGTTGGTGCCGGCGTGGCTCCCGGAAAATTCGTCAAGATTATCGGGACCAGCACCTGCGACATCTGCGTCTGGCCGAATGACCGGCCCCTGGCCGATATTCCCGGCCTGTGTGGAATCGTGGACGGCTCGGTCCTGCCCGGATACTTCGGACTGGAAGCCGGGCAATCAGCCGTGGGCGATATCTTCAACTGGTTCGTGAACTATATTCAGCCCGGCGGTCCGAAGAAAGGCAGCCACGAGGAGCTGACCAGGAAGGCCGCCGCGCTGCTTCCGGGTGAATCAGGACTTCTGGCCCTCGACTGGAACAACGGCAACCGGACCATCCTGGTGGACCAGAGGCTGACCGGACTGCTCCTGGGTCAAACCCTGCATACCAGGCCGGAGGAAATCTACCTGGCCCTCATCGAGGGCACGGCCTTCGGGGCTCTAACCATCATCAAGCGCTTCCAGGAATACGGCGTGGAAATAAACGAAGTCATCAACTGCGGCGGAATAGCCGAGAAGAACCCGCTGGTGATGCAAATCTATGCCGATGTCTTCGGCCTGGAAATGAAGGTAGCCCGTTCTTCGCAGACCTGCGCCCTGGGCGCGGCCATGGCCGGGGCGGTGGTGGCCGGCCGGGCCGCCGGCGGTTATGACCGGTTTGAAGAAGCCCAGGCCGCCATGTGCGGAGTGAAACCGCAGAGTTTTAAGCCCAGGCCCGAGTACCACCAGGTTTACCGGGAATTATACCGACTCTACCGGGAGCTCCACGACGCTTTTGGCACCAGGACCTGGAATGGCAACCTTTACCACCTGATGAAAGACCTGCTGGAGATTCGAGACCGCCAGCTGGAAAAGGCCAGGCAGGCAGCCAAAACAAGGGCGCGGAAGAAAAAATAATGATCAACCCTTGAAAAGGGAAAACCGTTTGACCACGGGGAAAAATTGGCAAGCCGGAGAAGAAAAAGCGGCAGAAAAGGCCACCAGGAAGAATTGCGGACAGAAGCTTTACAAGCCAGTGCCACGGTGGTGTGAATATAAATATATAAATAAGGAATGACAAAGGAAAATTGAGATGTACGAAGATCTCAAGCAACGAGTCTGGGAAGCCAACCTGAAACTGGTCGAATACGGGCTGGTCATCCTGACCTTTGGCAATGTCAGCGAAGTCGACCGGGAAAAAGGGGTGATGGCCATCAAGCCCAGCGGGGTGGCCTACGACCGGATGAAGCCAGAAGACATGGTGGTCCTGGACCTTAGCGGAAAACAGGTTGAGGGAAAGCTCCAACCCTCTTCCGACACCCCCACCCATCTTGTCCTCTATACTTCCTTTCCGGCTATCGGGGGCATAGCCCATGCTCACAGTGAATATGCCACCGCGTTTGCTCAAGCCGGCGAGGAAATCCCCTGCTACGGCACCACCCAGGCCGATTTCTTCCCGGGACAGGTGCCAATAACAAGAGAACTGAAGGAACAGGAAGTCCTTAACGATTATGAACAGAACACGGGAAAAGTGATCGTGGAAAGATTCAAACATCTTGACCCCACCCATTACCCGGCCTGCCTGGTTACCGGGCATGGTCCCTTTGCCTGGGGCCAATCGGCCCGGGAAGCAGTCGACCATCTGCTGGCCCTGGAAAAAATTGCCAGGATGGCCCTGCTGACCCGGTTGGTCAAGCCCGGGGCTAAGGACCTACCGGAATACCTGATCAAGAAACATTTCGAGCGAAAACACGGCCCTAAAGCCTATTACGGACAGAGAAAGGAGAAATAAGATGGAAGGCCTCAAGAATATCCCTGAAGTAAAAATCGGGTTAATAGCCGTCAGCCGGGACTGTTTCCCGGTAGAGCTATCCCGCAAGAGGAGAATAGCCCTGGCTGCCGAGTGTCGGAAACTCGGGCTTCCGGTAACCGAGCTGGAGACCGTAATCGAAAATGAAAACGACGTCCTGAAGGCCGGACAGGAAATCAAAGAAAAAAGCATCAATGCCCTGGTCATCTTCCTGGGAAATTTCGGGCCGGAAGGGCCAACCACCATCCTGGCCCAGCGCTTTGCCGGACCGGTGATGCTGGCCGCGGCGGCCGAGGAGACCGCGGCCGACCTCTACGATGGGCGCGGGGATGCCTACTGCGGCCTGCTCAATTCTTCCTACAACGTGGGACTGCGTCAGCTCAAGGTACACATTCCCGAGTACCCTGTGGGCACGGCGGCCGAAGTGGCCCGGATGATTGAAGAATTCGTCCCCGTGGCCAGGACCTGGCTCGGGCTGAAGAACTTAAAGATATTCGGTTTCGGACCGAGGCCCCAGGACTTTTATGCCTGCAACGCCCCCATCAGGCCACTCTTCGACCTGGGCGTGGAAGTGATGGAAAATTCGGAGCTTGACCTATATGACCTTTTCCTGAAGGCAGCCGGTTCTCCCGAGATCAAGGCCGTGGCTTCTGACATGGCCAGGGAGCTGGGCGCGGGTAACCGCTACCCGGAACTTCTTGAGAAGCTTGCCCAGTACGAAGTCGCCCTGCTCCAGTTCATGGAGAAAAACCTTGGGGCATCCAAGTACGGGGTATTTGCCAACAAGTGCTGGCCGGCCTTTGAAAGCTATTTTGGCTTTGTTCCCTGTTATGTCAACTCCAGGCTGGCTACCCGGGGAATTCCGGTGGCCTGCGAGGTGGACATCTACGGCGCCCTCAGCGAATACCTGCTGACCTGCGCCACCGAGCTTCCGGCCACCCTGCTGGATATCAACAACACCGTGCCGGCCGATATGTACGAAAAAAACAAAAAGAAGATCGGCGATTACAAGCAGACCGACCTTTTCATGGGCTTTCACTGCGGCAACACCGCCTCCTGCTGCCTGCTGGGCCCGGCCCTAAAGTATCAACTGATCATGCACCGGCTGATGGAACCCGGGAAAGAGCCGGAGATAACCCGCGGTACCCTGGAAGGCAGGATAAAACCCGGCCAGGTAACCATATTCCGCCTCCAGGGAACGGCCGACTCCCGGCTCAGGTCGTACCTGGCCCAGGGAGAGGTGCTCGACATTGAGCCCCAGTCTTTTGGCAGCATCGGCGTTTTTGGTATCAGGGAAATGGGCCGCTTTTACCGCCACGTGCTGATAGAAAAGAGGTTCCCGCACCATACGGCCGTGGGCTTCAGGGCGGCCGGGAAGACGCTGTTTTCCCTGCTGCGGATGCTGGGCCTCGAGGAAATCTATTATAATCAGCCGGTTACCTTCCCCTACCCCACCGAAAATCCCTTCTGAACAGGGGACACCTTACGGTGTCCCCTTTTTGCCCATACCGGCATCTTTTTTTAAGGGGAACACTAAGAAAAAAAGTGGGGACACCCTGCGGTGTCCCCTTTAAGTCCCCTTCCCGCCATTTTTCCTCCTCTGGCTGGCCCGGCCCTGTCCGATAAAAAGTTTAACTTGACAGGGCAAGTTCAGGAGAATAAATATAATAAGTAAGCGGGGTAAAAGAAACCACGCCCCTTTAGCGAAGGAGGCTAAACCATGAAAAAGTCAATGTGCCTACTTGTTTTTTTAGGTCTGCTGCTGGCCGTTATCTCGAGTCCAGCAACTGGCTGGGAAAGGGGTACTCACGCCTTTATCGCCGACAAGTTAAAAAAGGCCAATGGCCCTTACAACATTGAGGAAATGTACGGAGCCATGGCCCCGGACGCTTTCAATTACCTGTTCACCGCTCCCTACATCCTCTACCGCGATTACCTTTACGACCAGACCCACCATTACTTTCTCAAGGTCCAGCATGCAGTCAAGTACGGCTATGAAAAGGCCAGCTCCTACGGTTTCATCAGCCACAACAACCTCTGGGGTGCCGATTCGACAGCCCACAAAACATCCCTGACCCTTATGCCGGATGAAGGCTATGTCATCACCAAGGCCAAGATGCTCGACGAATACCTGAAGAGCGTTTCACCCGATTATTTCAACCTCTTCAAGGATTACCCGGCTGTGGCCCTTGAAGTCTGCCACAACATCGTCGAAGCGGCCGGCGACATCGTCCTGGTTCGCTACGACCATTCCCTGGGAGCCAAGGTCATGCAAATTGCCGCCCGTCCCAAGACCAACATGCAGAACCTGATGGCCCGGGCCTATGCCCAGGGGCTGGCTGATTTCTCCCAGACCACAGCCGCACCGCTGACCCTGGCTGAAGCCGAGCAGTTTATCAGGGCCACTGAAAATGACTTCCGGACTTCCTGCATAGGCTATGGCTGGCTCCTGCAGCAGGATGAAGCCACCATCCTGGAAAATGTCCTAGCCCAGTTCAAGCAGCTGGCCGCTGCCTACTTCACCGCGCTCGGCCTGCCGGTCCCTGATGATGCCCTGCTAACCGCTCTCCTCCAGGGTGCCTTCCAGGCAGCCATCGGACTCATCGAAAATGACTATATGCCGGAGATAATGGCCACCATAGACATACTGAAGAAGGGCATGATCAAGGAAGTCAAGCCCAGCGTCATGGCCACCCGGCCGACCGCCACCCTGATCAAGGCCAAGTTGCACTGACCTATCATGAGGGGGAGACCTTTTGTTTCCCCCTCTTATTTCATTTTGTATTTCAACTAAGGAACCGGCTTAAAAATAATAATCCTGGGCATATAGTCTATCTTCAGGATAAGAACCAATCACTCCATCTTGGTAGACCGAGAGGTAAATCACGGCCTCTAAGGATCGGGGAATCATTCACTTGCGGGGCCTGCTATCAACTTTTATTTATTATTCGCAGGCTAAGCTCTCTTGCCCGACTTCTCTGACCCGGGGCCAGCAATTAATATTGCCCCCACGTTTTCAGAGCTACCATTCCCGTATCTTTATTAACCGGCGATCTTGATCTGGCCGCAGCCTCAGACAGACTCATGCCCCCCCATACTACAAGACAGAGCATCAAAACTGCCAAATTCTTTTCGGCCTCCTTAAGAAAATACTTGACAAAGCCATAATTAATTATTAAATTACTTTATATATTAAAGTTATTTATACAAAAAAGGAGGTAACATGGAAGAATTAAATCCCGAACAGGAACTCAGGTTTATCAGGGAGATGGTGGAGCGCACCAGAAAGATAACCGCAGGGTCCTGGATGTTTCTTCTCATCTGGGGATTTGTCCCGATCCTTGGGGTAATTGGCATGTATATTCTGGTGGCTCTGAAAAAATTCTCCTGGATATGGCCCAACTGGGTATTCTTCGTGGCCGCGGGTATCGCTTTCTCCCTTATTTATGGTCCTAAAATCGACAGGCAAACCGGCATCAAGACCTATGCCCAGAAAGCCGCTTATTCCATCTCCGTGGCCTGTGCCCTGGGCTTTATCCTGGCCGGCTTCATCCTGCCGATGCTGAAACTCTACCCCTGGGGTGTGATCCCGGTCTTGATGAGCCTTATGGCCGGGGTGCTAATTTTTTCACTCGGCGGTCTCTTTGAATGGGCCCTGCTGAAGTGGTGCGGTGCGTTGTTCTGGGTCGGTGCCCTTGGCATGGTTTTCATCCATGAGAACTACCGGGCCCTGCTCTTTGTCCCGCTCATAATCTTCGGTTATATAGTGCCAGCCCTTGTCCTTCGTTCCAAATACAAGAAACATAGTTAAGGTCATGAACCCAGAAAAACTTTCACCCCTTGACCCGCTCATACATTCCAGGATTCGCCTGGGTATTCTTTCGATCCTGGCCTCTGTTGAAGAAGCAACTTTCAATTACCTGAAAGAAGCCCTCGACACCACCGACGGAAACCTGAGCGCCAACCTGAGCAAACTCGAAGAATCGGGTTACATTTCCATAAAGAAAACTTTCAGCGGGAAAAAACCTCTGACCACCTGCCGGATAACCAAGAAAGGTCTGGCTGCTTTCCAGGATTATCTTAAGGCTCTGGAAGCCTATCTGAAATTCGGCAAATAGGAAAAGGGCAGAAAACGAGGATCCACTCAGAAGGGCCTTCCGTTTCTATATCTTAAATTGCAGTTCTCTCTGATGATTTACATTGATGCCCAGCCGGCGACATTCCTTCAGGCTACCAGGAAGGGTTTGACCCGCGACCGTCTCATTATCAGCCTCGATTTCAACACGGGGAACTACTGACCAACCACCAATCCAGGACAGGAATTAAAAGGGTGCATTGGCCGGGCGGGCCAGTTGCAGATACCTGAGGTATTTCTTCCCCTGGCCCCGGGGATTGAGGGCCTTAACAATTGACAGGTCCCCGTTGTTGCTCAGGTCTATTCTCTCGCCGCTTCTCTCGCCCTCTATGATTTCCACCACCGGCCGGGCTATATCATGTTCATTAACCTGGCGGACCACCGCCACCCGCCCGTCGCTCAGGACGGCTATGGTGCCAACCGGCCACAGCCCGATAAACTGAAAAAACTTGTCCAGCAGCTGGGGAGAAAAGGCCTTACCCTTATCCATCATCATGACTTCGTAAATCTTGTCGGGGGGATAATCCTTTTTATACGAGCGCTTCAGAGCCAGGGCATCATAGACATCACAGATGGCAATCATCATGGAAGCCAGATGCGGTTTGCGGGTGTAGGGCAACCGGGGATAACCGGAAAGGTCATACCTGAGGTGATGCTCGAAGGCGGCCACCATGGGCAGGTAGCCAAGGGAATCCTTGTATCCCTCCAGGATACTGGCCCCGATGATGGGATGAGCCTGGATCTGCTGAAACTCGGCCTCGGTCAGCCGCCCCTTCTTCTTTATTATCTTTTCGGAAATATACAGCTTTCCGATGTCATGGTAAAGGGCCGCGATGCCCAGGTCCAGGACATCATCCTTGGAAAATCCCAGCTTGGAGGCAAAAAACATGACCAGCAGGGAAACATTGAGGAGATGAACGAAGGTGATGAGGTCTCGCTCCTTTACCGAAACCAGGTTGAGGAGCTCTTCGTGCCGGCCGAAAAAGTCCTCCATTATCTTGAGGAGATTAAAACGCAGGTCAAGGTAATCCTTCTTTCCGGCTAAGACATAGTATCCAGTCTAAGGGGTCTGTATGGGAGCGGCGGGGTGGGGTTCCGGCCATAGGGATTGGGGTTGAAGAAGCCAGGGCTTTTATAAAGTTAGTACTTGAAAAAGCGGGGCTTCCTCCCTTAAAAGTTTTGTTAAAACTTTTAATTGAAAGGAGGAAACCCACCCAATGACAAGGAATATATACCCCAGTTACCGGGAACTTGGCAAGGGCTCAGTTATCATTGCCCGACGGGCGATTATCAGGGCCTATGAGCAGACGGAGAATGTGTCTGAGGTAGCCAGGGTGTTCCGGACCACCCGGAAGACAGTGCGGAAGGTGTTGGGGAGGTGGAAGGAGAGAGGGGAAAAAGGCTTGGAAAATCTCTCTCGGCGTCCTAATCGGTCTCCGCGTAAGACCTCCTCGGCGGTGGAGGCGATGATAGTGGCCGAGAGAAAGAAGACCGGCTACGGCCGAGACCGGATAGCCAGGATACTTCGGGAAAAAGGGATAGAGGTAAAACCCTCAACCGTCCGCTATTTGCTCCGCCGTTATGGAGTAAGCCCTAAGTATAAACGTTCCCGCTACCGGCGCCGGTGTCGCTTCTATGATTTTGAATCACTCTATCCGTTACAGCACTTTCAGGTAGACCTGAAAGAGATCTATGATGCCACCACCCTTTCGGAAGAAACACTGCGCTGGGCCAAGAGACTAAACATCCCTCCCTATCAGTGGACAGCCATAGATGTCAAGACCCGGTTGAGGTTCCTCTCCTACTCCTACGAGAAGACCTTTACCAACGGGTTGATGTTCATGCTGATGATTATCTACTTTCTTAGAAGCTTTGGGATAGAGCATAAGATAACCCTTCAGACCGATAACGGAGAGGAGTTTGGGGGTAAATCGGTGCCTAAGTTAGAGTACCTGAACAAGAAAGTGTTCGCTCCCCTCAAGGCAGAGCTGCTGCATATACCCAAGGGAAAGAAGGAATATCAGGCCTTCGTAGAGCGGTCGCATCAGACCGATGATAATGAGTTCTACATCCCGCAGATAGAGCGCTGCCAGGACCTTAAAGAGTTTTACTTCCGGGCTTTAAGATGGCAGTTTATGTATAATACCATACGGCATCACTCGACTCTAAGCATGACGCCGTTCAGGAAACTCAGGATGGAGAGAAAGATCTCAAATCTGGTGGCCATCTTTCCAGTAGTCCAGCTGGAAAAGCTTACCGACCTCTACCCAATACTCTTCCCCCTACCTGGATACTATGTGTCAACCAATGACCATCCACTTCCTGTTCCTCGAGCACGAGGTTCAAGGACTGGGAAACAGCCTTGACCGAACCCAGGTATTTCTTCCTCAGTTCATCAGATTCCCAGGCCGAGTCCCCGTTCCGGACCATGGCCCTCAGGCGGCCAGCCCGGATGTTCTGGAAACCCTCCAGGGAGAGTAATTCTTTCTCGTCCGCCTGGGTGGACCTCCTGGGCCGGGACAGCAGAACGATGAACTTCCGTAGTTCCTCCAGCTGCAGGCCCTGTGAGAATACGATTCTTTCGATCCTGTTTTCCTCCAGAAAACCGACCAGGGTCCGCAGTTTCTGGCTCAGTTCAAAAAAGATCTCCTCTTCCCAGGCCAGCTCGCCGCTGACGACACCCAGGATAAGCTCCTGGCGATGCTCGAGCAGCTCCCGCAGGCTGGCAAAGAGCCGGTCGATGAATTCCCTGAATTTCGGATGGTCTTCTGAATAAATTTTCCCGGCCTGGATGGCGTTCATCAGCAGGAGGAAACAGAGCTTGACCTTATCTCTCATCCCACTTCTCCAGGACCCGCCTGGCTTCCTCTCGAACCCGGCGGTTCCAGAAATCCTTTCTCTGGGCCAGCTTTATCAGGAATGGCCGGGCTTCTCTCAGGTCTTTCTCCTCGACGATCTGAATATGCTGGATAAGCTTCCTATTCCTGATCCCGTAGGGGGAAGGCAGGTTAAAAAGCCTGATGAAAGCCACGTGCCGGGTTCGCTCATACCTCATCAACAGGGCCAGAGCTTCAGCCTTGAGCTGGCGGTCCTTTGAATTCAGAATGGGAAAAAGAAAACCCTCATCGAACTCGCTCAAATCTTGCATGGCCCGGAGTACCTGCAGTTTGACCTTCTGGTCGGCAACCAAGAATACCTTTTTCAAAACAGTCAGACTGACGAGAAGATTAATGGCCCTGACTTCTGACACGATTTTCTCCAGCAACAGGGCATCTGCGGCTTTCCGCTCAACTGCCTCGAGAAAATCGGGCAGCCTGTCCTTGAAAAACTTAAAGTAGGCCTTAAGCATATGGGCGGTAACCTGTTTTTCGACAAATATCCGCCTCAGGTAAACTTCAGGTTCAAGGATACTGCCTGGCAACCCGGCGATCAAATCATCCAGGTCGGGGCAGGTCACTCCCTGGAGTATGACCTCCTCGACATAAGCCGAAAGACCGGAGCTGATCTTTTCATAGCTCGGTTCGCCGGCCAGAAAGCTGGCTTTTTCCTGGAGCACGACCAACAGGGAACGCATGAATTCCAGGTCTTTCTCTCCAGTTACGGTATCCCATTCCTCCAGAATGCGTTCCAGGCGCGACCGGGCCGCTTCCATCTTCTGTTCCTGGGCCAGCAGGTTCAAAAGGATAAAGCGATAGTTTCTTTTCAATTGCTGATGGTCAAAAGCAATTTGCTTTTCAAAGGATATTTCGGTTAAAAGGCTGGCCAGGGTCTGGCGGTAGATATCGGTCAACATTTGCCCTGACGACCCGCTGAGAAGGGACTTGATTTTCTTTTCCACCTCAGGCTTTCTGTTTCGCGGCTCCTCGGAGGTGAACAGCTCTTTCAGCGACGCGGAAATATTCTTATGCCTGGCCCCGTCAATGATCCTGTTAAAAACCGAGAAGCTCATGGCATCAAACTTTTCGTTGCCTATCACTTCCTCCCAGAGGGTGGAAGCCAGGTCCCGTTCGCTCAGCGAGGAGATAACCTGTTTCAGGTTTTCGAGCCTGGATTCGGCCGGCATCTTACGTATGGCCATGAGCGATTTCAAGAGTTCCCGGGCGCAGCGGCTGTACTTGTCCTCGGCCGTATCCCGCAGATGTTGGAAGAAATGAATCAGGTTTCTGTGCAGCTCCTCATTCTGGACCAGGTCCTCGGTGTTGAACCGACCCACCACCTTCTCAAAAGTCCCGGCCAGCTGGTCCATCTTGTTAGTGTCATTTTCGGCCACGGCCTCCATGAGGAGGTAGGGCCAGATATCCTTAATCTCTTCGCCCTCTCCCTGGAGAAGCTGGGAATAATCGAGGACTTCCAGTTTGAGGTGGGGAAAGTTTTCCTGCCTGAGCATGGCCTGCACCCCGCCCTGGCGGATGAATTCCTGGATGGGCCGGGTCAGGCGAGAAACAAAGCGAAGGAGCTCCTGGGCCTGGAGGCCGTGATAAATCTCCAGCCGCTTTATCTTCCTTAAATGAAAAAGCCGGGCCAGCTCGGCGGTGGTCTTATCGCTTCCGAGAAACTGCTCCCCGATTAACAGAGAATTGGGGCTGAAGCCGATGACCAAAGGACTGGCAATCTGAAAGACCTTTTCCAGGCTGGCCAGGAGTTCATCAACGGTTCTCTTAAAGGTGGGATGATCCTGGTTGTAAATGGAGGCCATTTTGAAAGTGAGGCGCAGAATTTTTAAGAAATCCAGAAGGCGCCTCTCGCCCTCGGCACCTACCTGTTGGCACGTTCTGGCTGAGCCAAGTTCCCCGACAGACTCAGTACTCATAGTTCTTCCCATCCCCGGCCCTTAAATCAAGGCCTCGCCGGCAAGAAGCCGTGACCATTATTCCAGCTCCTCAGTTCTTAATGGTTTTGCCTTCTATGCCTTCTATCAGGTCTGTATTCTAAATACAGGGTAGAAGCCCGTCATGACCCTTCGGGACGATTTACGGGGCTAATTGAATACCCCCTTTTCGGGTGAATTATTATGGTATCTGGCGGTGATTCAAGGATAAAATTATGGAAATCGGCACCACCTAACACCTTCCGGCACGGATTTTTCTATGCCTTGGGATTTAATAAAAGCCGTGTGACCTTCCGGGTTAAAATGATTTATAATCAGTTCAGGCAGGAAAAATTTGAAGATAACCCTCAGGAAGGAGTTGTCCCATGAATCCCATCTATGAAAAGCTGGGTCTTTTCTATCTCGGCAAGGAAGTGGACCCGGAGACCATGGCCCTGAAGCCAGACTACGTTCTTTATGACTCCAAAGACCTGGTCACCCACGCCGTCTGCGTCGGCATGACCGGAAGCGGCAAGACCGGACTGTGTGTCAGCCTGCTGGAAGAGGCCGGAATAGACGGTATCCCGGCCATCATCGTCGACCCCAAGGGCGACTTACCCAACCTGATGCTGCTCTTTCCAGAACTCAGGCCAGAAGATTTCCGCCCCTGGATAAATGAAGACGAGGCCGCCCAGAAAGGCCTGTCACCGGAAGACTACGCCCGCCAGCAGGCCGAGCTCTGGAAGAAGGGCCTGGCCGATTGGGACCAGGACGCCTCCAGAATTAAAAAGCTGCTGGAGACCGCCGACATTACCATCTACACTCCAGGAAGCAATGCCGGACTACCACTCTCTATCCTCAAATCATTTGAAGCCCCGCCGCCGGCACTCCGGGAAGACGTGGAGCTGCTGAGCGAGAAAGTCTCAACCACCGTTTCGGGTCTTCTGGGACTTCTCGGAATCCAGGCCGACCCACTGCAAAGCCGGGAGCATATCCTTCTTTCCAACCTCTTAAGCACCGCCTGGAACAGCGCCCAGGACCTGGACGTACCCACCCTCATCCAGCAGATTCAGAACCCGCCCCTCAAGCGCATCGGCGTTTTCGACCTCGATTCCTTCTTCCCCGCCCAGGACCGCTTCAAGCTGGCCATGATGCTAAACAACCTGCTGGCCGCGCCCGGTTTTGACCTCTGGCTGAGCGGGGAACCGCTTGACATCAACTCCCTCCTCTACAGCCCATCCGGCAAGCCCAGGCTCAGCATCATTTCCATCGCCCATCTTTCCGAGGCCCAGAGGATGTTCTTCGTGACCATTCTGCTGAACCAGCTCCTGGGCTGGGTCCGCCAGCAACCGGGGACCTCGTCTCTCCGGGCCCTGTTCTACATGGATGAAATCTTCGGTTTCTTTCCTCCCATCAGTGAACCTCCGTCCAAGCGACCGCTGCTGACCCTGCTCAAGCAGGCCCGGGCCTTTGGCCTGGGGCTGGTGCTCACCACCCAGAACCCGGTCGACCTGGATTATAAAGGCCTGGCCAACGCCGGCACCTGGTT
This sequence comes from Candidatus Aminicenantota bacterium, assembly GCA_013178315.1. Classification (GTDB taxonomy): domain Bacteria; phylum Acidobacteriota; class Aminicenantia; order Aminicenantales; family Saccharicenantaceae; genus Saccharicenans. The sequence continues at coordinate 11,565 of JABLWX010000002.1, read as the reverse complement.
TATCGGCCGGCTGCAAACAGAGCGCGACAAGGACCGACTGATGGAGGGCCTGGCCGGAGTGGCCGGCAACATTGACCTGAAAAAGGTCTCGGAACAGATAAGCAGCCTGAAAAAGAGGGTCTTTCTCATGCACAACGTCCACGAGGACAAGCCGGTCCTGCTGAACACCAGGTGGGCCCTGTCCTATCTTCGTGGCCCGATGACCAGACAACAGATTATGACCATTATGCAGTCCAGAAAGAGCCCGGCTGTACCGGAGACCCCAGTCTCAACCACCCCTTCTCAGAAGAAAATCTCCAGCCCTGCGGCCGATCTCAGCCGGATTAAACCCTCGCTGCCCCCGGAAATAAACGAGCTGTTCATGCCGGTCCGGACCCAACCGGCCAGCTCAGCCAGCTTGATTTATCGACCCTCCGTGGCCGTCATCGGGCAGGTGGCCATTTATGATAATCGGCTCGGTCTTTCCCAGGTTTCCGACACCGGCCATTATTTCGAATTAGGCGGAGAGGTGGCCGGCCTGCTCTGGGACGAAGCCAGCCCGTTGTCTGCCCGGCTGGAAGAACTGGAAAGAACACCGCGGAGCGGAGCCGCCTTCGAATCCCTGCCCTCCCGCGGTCTCTCCCTGCTGAAATCAGCCGAAAATGATTACCTCGACTACCTGACCAGGAGTTACCAGCTAACGCTCTGGAAGAGTGTCACCTTCCAGGCCATATCCAGGCCGGGAGAATCGGAACGCGATTTCCGTCTCCGGCTCGGCCAGTTAGCCAGGGAAAAACGCGACGAAGCGGTGGCCCGCCTGCGCCAGAAATATGCCAGCAAGATTGCCACCCTGGAGAGGCAATACCTTACCGCCCAGCAGCGCCTGCAAAAAGAGGAAGCCCAGTACAAGGAAAAGGTGGCCCAGAGTGCCATTTCCATGGGAGCCACCATTTTCGGGGCCATACTCGGCCGCAAGTCCTACCAGGTCGGTCGGGCCACCACCACCGCCCGCAGCGCCAGCCGGGCCTATTACGAAAAAATGGATATAAAGAGGGCCCAGGAGCAGTTAGAACTGGCCAGGGCCAGGCTGGAAGAAATGGAAAAACAGCTCCAGCGAGAGGCCGACGCCATCGCCAGTCTCTACGACCCGGAAAGAGAACAGCTTCAGACCCTGGCCCTGAGGCCCAAGAAAAAGGATCTGGCCATCCGCTGGGCCGGGCTGCTCTGGTTGCCCTACTGGCAACAGGAATCCGGGGTGGTGGAGCCAGCTTTCAGGTAACAATTCCCGACAGTCCCATAGTTCACAGATTTTTCACTACCCGTCTATCGGCCAGGGCTGTAGAATGCCAGAAAATGTAAAAACATCTTGCCCGGGATCATAGAAAAATTTAGCGCCGTAAAGCAGGGTTCACTCGGGTCGGAGACAGGGAGCAGGCGAGATACGAGCGCAAACATTTTTATTTTAAGCCTGCTTTTTTCCGCTTAACTAAACTTCGCTCCATACCCCCTTATTTCAGAAATAATTTTTATATCTTGACAGGTTGCCAGGCTAAATTGTATTCTCAGAATTGAAGGAAGGGGATCACCCGTTAATGGTTATCTCTGATTATGCTTTTTTAGGCGCCGTTCTCTTCGAAATGACCAGTACCTCGACTTCGTACTCCAGAAAATCCGGTGAATCAAAATTTTCGTCTGCGGGTGAATGAGCTTTTTTTCTCTCTACGAGAAAATTTAATTAATCAGGAGGCAAGATGAACAGTCTGGTAGCCGTAATCATTCAGCTGGTCAGCGGTGCCGTGGGTGGGAACATCTCCGGTTCACTCTTCAAAAAAATTTCCCTGGGAACGGTCTTAAATTCCATCCTGGGAATCATCGGAGGGGGACTGGGCGGCCAGCTGCTGGGCATGCTGGGCGTGGCCAGCGGCAGCGGTGGCACTGACCTGGCCGGCATCATTGGCAGCGTTGCCGGGGGCGGAGTCGGGGGCGGTATCTTGATGGCCATCATCGGCGCCATCAAGAGCGCACTGGCCAAGAAGTAAATTCCAAAGGAGGCATATAGCCATGAAAAGAACAACCCATCGCAGTGTCAAGGGCACCAAGCTCTACGCGGTGCGCGACGAAAAGGGCCGCTTCGTGGATATTCAGACCTATAAGAGGGCCCACGCCGCGGACATGAGGAAAAAGAGCAAGGCCGAGACCGCAGCCAAAGCCAAGAAGGCTAAAAAGGCAAAATAAGATTTCCCTGGCCTTAGAATTACAGGCGGGCCCTTGGTAGCACCTTGGTAGCAGGGGTTTTATTCCGCCCTTAGCTTGAGGGTTCAACCGCCCCTTCTAAGATCTTTCGGATGAAAAAGGCTGAAAGAAGGGGGTTGTTATGTCGTCAAGAACTCGCAGTCCTGATAACAGAGGGCAGTTTTTTTATGTAATTCAACGCTCTTAAACGATATAGATTGCCACTCAGTGCAGAATTTCGACCTGGCAATAAGTAATAGAGTTATTTATTCTTAATTTTGCCTGTCGGTTTGTCCTTGATTTTTCCCGCCTTCTGCTGGGCTTTTTCTCTTTCCTTTTCTCTTTCCCTTTCCCTTTCCATTTCTTTCTTTCGCAGCTTGTTTCTGGCTTTCAGGTGATCAACGTGTCCCTTGGCCTCCGCTTTCATCTGCTTGAACTCAGGCGAACCCGGCTTGATGCCCATCCGCTGGGCCAGGACCCCCCAGCCCTGCCCCTTGTTCTGCCTGTATTGTTCTGCCACTTCATAAACATTCCGATTGGTCCTCCTGGCCAGGACGGTGGCCATGTAGGTTTCTCCAAAATCCAGGCCATGCTTCTCCTTGGCTTGACGGATCTCCTGTTCGGGCACATTGTGCCTTTCGCTGAGCCGGCGCAAAAAGCCTTCCGGGTCTCCCTTGGCTTCTTCATTCATCCTCTTCAGGTAAGAGTCAAATTTTTTGTCACCGGTCTTTGGCGTCTCTTCCTGGGAGAAAGCCGGTCCCTGAACGAGAAGCAAAAGAAAAGCCACTCCGATTAAAACCGAGATTACTCTGTTCATGTTAAACCTCCCCCTGGTTAAATTTCCCTTACTAAACTAATAACAGATCTTGCTTTTAGAAGCAACCCCCGGTTACCCCAGCTTGCTGGAAGGTCTTGACCAGAAGTTGCCCCGGGATAAAAACTTCAGTCCGGCCAGGACGAATTTCAACCTATTAAAAACCTGTATCTTTTAAGGTTGGCGGCTGTTCCCGGAACGGAAAAGGGCCAAACCGGGCTGGTAGCTAAAAGGGAGGTTCAATAATCATCCTGATTATTCGAAATAATTCTGTTCTCCGCCGACGGCTTCAGGGCCGTATGGACAGGGTAACCTTGAAGACGCCACGGTCGCCGGCAGCGTAGAAGCGGCTGGCCGGGTCCCAGCGCCTTTCCCAGTTGGAGTTGTAAATCAGGTAGATAAAATTGCCGGGCTTGATTTCCCAGCGCAGGCGGGCGCTCCAGCCCAGCAGCTTAGAAACGCTGTCATACTGGATGTAATTCATGAAGCCCAGGTCTGGCGAAAAATAGAAATCCAGCTTGAGCTGGTAGACGTTCTCGTTTATTTTCCCCTGGGGCAGGGTCCCCCGCACCAGGTTGGTGTTGAACGACAGGTCCAGGTTTCCCCGGAAATGGTAGGTCAGCCCGGCATTAAAATCGCCGTAATGCCCGGAATAAAATCCGCCAACCGTATAGCTCAGGTCGAAGGACAGCGGGCGGAAGGTGGCCGTGTTGAAACTGGTACGCAGGTTGGTAAAATCATACGGACCGGCTGGCAGGACCACCCCCTCGGCCACTTCAAAGTCATAGGGCAGAACGTCATGGTTGACCACGACCGAGGCATTAAAGCTCTCGCCGCTCTCGGTCCGGAAGCTCAGGGGTTCAAAGGTCAGGCGGCTGGTCTCCAGGGTGCCGTCCAGCTTCCAGTAAAAATCACCGCTGGCTTCAAGAAAGAACTGCCTGACCACCCGGTCCAGCCAGCCCCGGCTGGGGCGCGGGTTATAGGATAGCTTAAGGTAGAAGGTCTGGATGCCCTGGCGCATCATGTAGCCCAGGCCCGGGTCCAGGGCCTCCCCGTAGTAAGCATACGTGGATTCTATGTTGACCAGGTCATTGGGATAGTTGGCCCTCAGCCCGAAGCCATGGTGCCGCCCTTCCCTTTCGTTCCAGTTATAAACGGCCCAGCCGGCCAGCCAGATATTCTTGTTGCCGGCAAAACGGGAACTGGCATAATTGATATCGAAGCCGACCAGGGTGTTGTTCTCGCCCGTCGGGCTGCCGTTGGTGAAAATGAGGCCAATCTTGCTCTCTTCCAGGAAATCATAGGTGACCCGGCCGGCCAGCATGTTGCTGCGTGGCAGGGGGTCAAAGGCCTTTGTTTCCATGTCCAGTACGGAGAGGTTGAACTTGCCCAGCTTGCCATAAAGCTTGGCCCCGAAATTGATAGGCACCTGCTGCCCCTGGTACAGTCCGATCCGGCGGCTGAAAAACGGGAAAAAGCTGACGCTGGAACTGAAATTAAAGGTCTCTGAGCCCTCCAGGAAGAACATTCTCTTTTCCGGAAAAAACAGCGGGAAGCGGGTCAGGTTGATGCGGCGCTCGTCCACCTCGGTCTCGGCGAAATCGGTGTTGTAGGTCAGGGCGGCCACCAGATTGGGGGTGATGTTCTTGTAAACATCCACTCCGCCCTGGGTCTTCCAGTCATACCTGTTGTCCTCCAGGCGGTCATTCTGGGCAGCCACCAGGCCGTAGGGGCGGATGGTTATTCCAAGGCCCTGTTTGATATCGGAAATGCCTTCCAGCTCGGCCGCGGTCATCGGGTTGTTGAAATTGGCGTCACGGGAGATACCCGACAGGCGGATGGTCTCCTGCTTGCGGGGGATGTAGCGCTCGACGTTGAGGCCCCAGGCCGGCAGGTCTTTCTTGAAGGAAATGGTCTTGAAAGGAATCTTGATTTCGGCCGACCAGCCATCTTCCTGTATTTTTGCCTTAGCTTCCCAGATGCCATCCCAGTTCAGGCTGGCATTGCCGCCGGAGACCAGCCCCTCGCTCCTGGCTCCCCTGGCATTGACATAAAAAACATAGGCGGTTCTTTTGTCCAGGAAGGGGTCGATCAGAATCCTGACCACGTCATCGCTGGTGCTGGCAGTTTGATGTCCCATTCCCCACCAGCCCCGGCTGCGCCCGGTCTGGTCGTGGGCCAGGGAGTTGGCCGCAATTTTTTTCGGTTCGCCGTCATAACAATATATTCCCAGGTACAGGTTGCCCTCATCATAAAGAACCCGGAGCTCGGTCTTTTCGCTCGGCTGAGAGCCGGGCACCGGCTCGACCATCAGGAAACCGGAAAAGGGAACGGCCTGGTTCCAGGCTGGCTCCAGGAGGTTTCCGTCAATACGCGGGGCTTCCTCAATGCGGACAGCCCGGAGCCTGACTTCGCCATTCTGCTGGGCAGCCAGTCCGGGCTTCAGGCCGGCCAAGCAGGTTAGAAATATCAAGGGAAGAATTGCTTTTCCGAATCTCTTCATTTTTTCACCTGAAATATTAAAATCAACCTTCGACTTGAGGTTATTTTCTCTTTCTTATTGGATCAGGTAGCCAGGGCACTGACCCGACCGGTTCTGGGAACCACTGGAATTGTGGCCAGAAACTCAGATCTATTACCAGCAAGCTACAGGATGTCAATAATAGCCTTTTTGCCCTTTCCAGGCAACCACTTTAAGGTCTTAGTCTTAAGGCTGAGGGAGGACCGGTCCCATTCCAGCTGAGGAGCTGGCCTGAATTGGCAAGCTCCTGATCATCACAGCGCAGCCTTTCTTTTACCAGCTTTTCAGCGATGACCTCGGTCGGATCTGGGTGCTCCATGACCATCCCGCTTCCAGGAAGACGCAGGGACTGGCCCCCGAAAGAATATGACATTTACAGCCGCGACGGCTATTACCTTTACCGGACCAGCCTGCCCTACGGCCGGCGTCCGGTCATAAGAAACGGCCACCTGTGGGCAACTCACACTGACCAAGAAAAAGGTTGGATTACAATAAAACTCCTGCGAATCAAGAACCGGGATGAGATCAGGACTTCAATTAAATAGAGGTCTCGCGACTCGGACCGGAAATTCTAAGAGTCGGAAATCTAATCCTTTATGAACATCTTCACGTATTCCAGGTTGCTCTGGAGCTTCAGCCTGCAGTCCTCGGTGGCCTCGGCCATGGCCAGCCCTTCCTCCAGCAGCTTCTTGGCCGGACCCAGGTCGGTAGTGGGGTCCTGCTTGTGCTGCTTGATGATCATGTAGGCGGCATTGTTCTTGCCCCAGGCTGCCAGATCGAGGCGTCCCAGCCCTTCTGCCTGCCTGATGTATTCCAGGTAGTATTGAAGAGCCCGGGTGTAATCGCCCTCGGCATCGTATTTTTCGGCGCTGGCCTTGGCTTCTCGCCAGTTATCCCAGGAAATGGGTAGCTGGCTTGCTGCCTGCTCCTGGGCCAGAATTCCCGGCGAAAAGACCAGCCAAACGCAGGCCAACAGGGAAAAAACGGAAATGGCCAATATGCCCTTTTTCATAATCCTGCCCTCCTCCAGTAATTATAAAAAATCTAAGCAACTTCTTAAATTTAGTCGGTCCAGACCGCTACTTTACGCCAATTTCCTCCAGCAGGTGGCCGGCCCCGGCCAAATCCTGAAGAATCCACAGCACGTACCGGATGTCAACCCCGATCGAGCGGCTGAAACGCTGGCTCCAGGTGAAATCGTTGATGGTGGCCTCCCAGGCCCGGTCAAAATTCACTCCGACCAGCCGCCCGTCGGCGTCGATGATGGGGCTGCCGGAGTTGCCGCCGGTGGTATCGGTGCTGTAGAGCAAACAGACCGGTATGGTATCAAGGTCAGGATTGATGAACCGGCCAAAGTTTTTCTGGCTGATCAACCGGAGGAGGTCCGGCGGGGTATTAAAAGGCTCCTGGCCGGTGGTCTTCTCCATTATTCCCCTGACCGTGGTGAACGGCCGGTAGTAGACGGCATCCCTGGGCTCGTAGCCTTCCACCCGTCCGTAGGTCAGGCGCAGGGTGCCGTTGGCGTCGGGTATGAATTGCTTGCCAAGGAATTCCTGGCGGATGTCCACCAGCCTGGCCTGGAGCTCGTCCATTTGCCCTTTCCTGGCCCGGTTGTTCTCCTCAATTTTTTTATACTCGGGGTACAGGTCCCGGGCCAGCCTGAGCATGGCGTCATCAACCTGGCTGATTTCTTCGGGCTTCTTATCCCAGAGGCTCCTGATGAAATCGGAGTCGGCCATCCTGGTTGACTTGAAAAGATTGTTAACCGCCTCGTCCAGGTTGCCTCCAGCAGCCGCCAGCCGGCTCAGGGCTTCAATTTTCTGGGCTTCGGGCAGGGCCAGGGCCTTTTTCAGAAGCTCCTTGAAGATGGCGATATCCGTCGGCAGGTAAAAGTTGGTGCGAAGACCAAGGGCCAGCCGCTGCTTGGTCTGGTTAAAATTCCTGTCCATGTAGGCCGCGTTCCTCTCCAGGTCCGGCTTCTGGCGTTCGATGGCTGCTTCCAGGACCGTCATGGCATTCTGGAAGAGGATGACCGAGCGCCTCAGGTTTTCCAGCACAAAGACCCGGGGATACTCCAGGCCCATGTCGCCGTAAATTTTTTCCAGGCCCGGCAGAACCTGGCCGTAAGTGGCCCGGCGACGGGGGTCGGCCTGGATGAACTCCTGCAGGGCCGCCTCCTCCTGGCGCTTCTGGGCCAGGTAATTCAGCCGCCTCAAACCGGCCAGCTTGCCACGATAATTTTTCATGGTGTTGGCCAGGCCCTTGATGCGGGAATCGTGCTTGAGGGCCACCTCCCGGCTGGCCTTGCTCATTTCTTCCATCAGGTTAATCTGCCACTCATACCAGTCGGCCACCGCCGGCATCCGGACATTCTGCTCGTAGGCAATGTAGCTGGCCGGAAGGTGCCGGTAGGTGCGTCCCGGGTAACCGAGGAGGAAAACGAAATCGCCTTCCCTGGCGCCCTCTGGATTTACTTTAAGATAGGTACGGGGCCTGTAGGGCACGTTTTTCTCGCTGTATTCCGCCGGTTTCCCGTCGGGTGCCACATAGGCCCGCATCAGGGTAAAATCGCCGGTGTGACGGGGCCACATCCAGTTGTCATCCTCCCCGCCGAAATTGCCGATGGCCAGCGGCGGGACATAAACCAGCCTGATGTCCCGGAGCACGGTGTAAAGGAACAGCCAGTAAGTCTTACCCGGGAACATCTCGGCCACCTCGGCCCTCTTCCCCGGGTTGGCTTTCTCGGCTTCGGCCACAATCTTTTTAATCTGCTGTTCAATGGCCCTGTTCCGCTCGGCATAGCTCATGTTCTTTTTCAGAGCGCTTAAGACCCGGGCCGAAACATCCTGGAAGGACTCGGTGATACGGGCCGTCCTCCCGGCGGCCGGTATTTCTTCGGCCCTGGTCCTGGCCAGGAAACCGTTCTTTAAATAATCCTTTTCCGGGGTGCTGGCCGCCACCACCGAGCCGAAGGCCACATGGTGGTTGGTGATGATGAGCCCGTCGGGCGAGATAAAAGACCCGGTGGCCCCGACCTCAACCACGGCATAGAGCAGGCTCGGTTTTGAGGGGTCGTAAATCAGGCTGGGGTCCATCCTCAGCCCCTTTTCCTGCAGGTTGAGACGCTGGAGCTCGCTCAGCGGCCACATGCCCTCGTCAGCCGGCAGCTTTCCCGTGAACGGTAAAAGGCCTATAATTAAAACGAGAGAAAACAAAATTGCCCGGTGACAGGTCTTTATCATTCTTTTAATCATCAGAACCTCCAGACCGGAAAAATTTCTACTTTTTTTCAACTTCGCATCAATTTTGATATGGCATCACTTCACTGCTGATTCTTAAACTCATCATGATGCTTTCTCAGTGTACCCGAACCAAGAGCCAACGGTCAAACCCTTGTATTAGGCCAGGACATGCGTTAGACGCGGGCTTTCTGATGTCTTTTCCATTGACTATGATACTCATGCGGGGCAAGGTAGTCCAGGGCTTGATGGGATCTCTATAGGAGCGTTTCCTGCGGTAAGTTCATACTTCCGGCTCATTGCCTCGTAACTTACATAATAAACGGAAGACTGGATTAATGATCAGGCCGACATGAATCCAGAGAAGCTGAGGCTTATAATAAGTGAATCGCTGGTCCGGGAAGTTAATTGATGCATTAAAATGGAGAGGTTACGATAGTCACGAATAAAACTTGACATGGCCCTTTTGATTTAACTCGCTAAAGAGATAAATTCTTCAACAGATGTTAACTTCTTTTTTGGAAACAGCAGAGTCTTACAGGGTTCTCTTTCGGTACCTGGTGTTCTCACATAGATCTTCATCACATACCAAATTTTCGACTTATCAACTACTAACCTGGAAATTATTTCTCTTGGGTAGTACTTATTTCTGATAATGAAGCCACCCGAACCGAGCGAACAGAACGTCGACCAGTGTAACAGAGCTGTCACGAAAATTATTATGGACAGACTGCTCAGCGCGTAATAAAACCCGGAAGAATGACTCCTGGCTACATGGTAAAGCCAAACTGCATAAAATATGAGAGCAATGCTGATTACAAGGTTAAAAGGGAAAATAACCAATCCACTGGCATACCACTGAACAAATATTTTACCAATACTTTTTTTCTTCTCCGAGATTTCCTTCAGCTTAAGAATGGTAATCAAAACAGCTCCAATTAATAAAATAATCGAAATAATTAGATTGGCTTTCATTTTTCCACTCCTGTAAATCCAATCAGCCTTTTTAACTTTTCATCATTGAAAGGAAGTTTAATTACATCCACCTTGCCCTCAAGAAAATTGAAGGAAATCAATAAGGGAGGAGTAATATTTTTTTGGCAGAATAAACCAGCTCTATCTACTAATACCGGGAATCTCATATCGTTTCCCATGAGATATCCCTTAATCTGTTTCTCCAGGTACTGAATGTATTTTTCCTCATAATTAATACTTGGATCGAGCGCCAGGATAGCTAAGATATTACTTTCTAGATTATGAATTTTTACGAACCTGAGAAAGCCGTCCAGTTTATCGATGCATAAAGGGCATTCGACGACTTCTTGATTTATGACTAAAATAAATTCTCTACCTCCTCTCAATTCCAGGGGCAACGTCGGCGTCCCTGCTAAGATTATTATATTTTCAGCCTGAATGATTTGAACGAGAAACAATAAGAAATTCAGCCCCAGCGTATTAACTCTTAAATGCATTGATCGCTCGGTCAATTATTACCATAGGTCAATCTATACTTTTTTATGGCCATGCCTTCGTCAGCTCTGGCATAAAGAAAATTATTATGGTCAATGTATATCATATGAGTCTGCTCGGGGAGGGTAAAAGTGGTTAGGTAATCTCCTTTCTCAGATAGAACCATTACGTCCCTTTTGGGGTTAGACGAGTAATGCCCGCACAATATGAAAATGTTATTATGCTGATCGGTATCCACATCCAGATACACGTGGTTTTGTGGAAGTGAGTTCTTAAAAACCGCTTCTCTTGAACCAAAAAAGCTCTTCTTAAATATGAGATCGCCTTTCTCATTAAGCTTGATTACCCTGTCAATAAATTCGAAGACGATTATTATATCCCCTCGCCTGTCCACAGCAATGTCAATCATTCGCATGTTAAATCTCTTTATCTGGTCCACAGGATCAGCTAAACCGTCTTCTTCATAATTTATCCTCATTTTTTCTCTACCCTCGAAATCATATTCTACAAGTGCTGCTAATTCTTTTGAAATCCGGGGAGCAGCCACAATAATTCCTCCCTCCTTGGCATAAAAATCCGCTATTGGTCCAGCGATCGGAATGGAAGAAACGTAACTTAAATCTTTTGTAAAGACCTTAAGACCGGGACGATATAGTTCAGAAACAAAGAGACGATTTCCAGAACTCTTTATTTTTATCGGGAAGTTGAATTCTCCGGGGCCTTCTCCTTTCCTTCCCGCCATTTTTACGAGTTTTCCAAACGAATCAAACATTTTTAAAGAACAATCCCTGGCATCAAGGACATAAATTAGATTTCTTTCATCTACACATAAGTCCGTCCATTGGTATAGCAAATCTTTTTCTATTCCCCCGATCTTCAGCACCTCACCAACCGTTATTTTTTCGGCTGATTCGGCCTGTACAAGAATTCTTAAGATTAAAAGACAAATTAACTGGCAAAGTATCTTTTTAATCATAACCCGAATGCTTATTGAGAAAGCTAAGTTCAAATTAATTTTCTATATATTTTTTGCAAAAAATATAACCAGAATAGCAATAAGCTATATAGGGCTCTGGAAAAACGGGAAATAAGCCAAAAGCAGCCAATAGACATTCACCAAGAGCTTCCTCGCAACTCTTCCTCTCTTCTTCAGGATTTAGATAAAAGCTGAAAGCTGAAGTGGTCATAAGAATGATCAGAAGGATAGCCATAAATAACCTAAATTTTTTTAGTTTATTCATCTTGCTGTTCCTTTTTTATTTTTGGTAATACCTTTTGCACCAATCATATCCCGCAATGCAAAAAGCTAC
>JABLWX010000019.1 GCA_013178315.1 Candidatus Aminicenantota bacterium | reverse complement strand
CTCTGAGGCATTCGGGCTGAATGCTCATCATCTCGCTGACCAGGAAATCTGCCTCTGCGGCCGCGGCCACCTTCACCAGCATCTTCTGCTCCAGGATGGTCGGATGGCCCCGCCGGCTGATTTCCTGCTCGTGCCCATCGGGGTAAATAAGAACCGGCCTGGATCCGGTGGTCTTGGCCATTACCTTCAACCCGGCCTGCCGCAGGCCCCCGGCAATCAGCCTGGTGATACTAGACTTTCCCCTGATGCCGCCTACGGCCACTCTCACGGGAATTTTCTTCAGCCGGCGGCGAAAGCGAACCGCTTCGATAGACAGGTAAATTAATAAAATGAGCAGAGCAAACGGAGCAATCAGACCGGCCTGGTGCAACATTGACCCTTCTTCTCGCTAAGGTTAAAAACAAACTTAAAAGGCTTCACCCCGGATGATTCCGTCAGAATTTCCTCCTGGCCAGCAGGGCCTCAATTTCATCAATTTCCTTGGGAACTCCGGCCGTCAGGACCTCGCAGCCGTCCCTGGTTATCAGGACGGTGTCTTCAATCCTGATGCCCAGGTTTTTCTCGGGATAATAGAGCCCGGGCTCGATGGCCATGACCATGCCTTCCCTGAGAACCAGTTCCGGAGACTGGACGTCATGCACGGACATACCCACCAGGTGCCCCAGTCCGCCGCGCAGGCCCAGCGGGTCAATTCCCTTTTCTTTCATCTTCCTGGCCACGTACTCCTGAACATCCCGACCGGTTACTCCGGGCTTGAAAGCCTCAATGCAGGCCTTCTGCACCTCCAGCACCGCCCGGTAAATCTTTTTTTGTTCTTCGCTGAACTTGCCGGAAACGGGCCAGGTCCTGGTGATGTCCATCGCCAGGTAATTCAGGTCGCCGCCGAAGTCCATCAACACCAGTTCCCCGGCCTGCATGGCCCGGTTGTTTTTTTCATAATGCAGAATGCAGGTATTCGGTCCCGAGCCGATGATGGGCGGATAGGCCGGCCCCCGGCAGCCGTTTCTGAGGAGGACCTCCACCGCGGCCGCTTCCAGTTCGTACTCGAAGGCTCCCGGCCGGGAAGCTACCATGGCCTTCTTCACCGCTTCGGCTGAAACCCGGCCGTTCTGTTTTAAGATGGCAATTTCTTCTGGGGTCTTTATCATCCGCAGGGCATCGATCTGGGGAGTTATATCCTTCAGCTGGGCAGCCGGATAGAGCTGGCGAAACCTCTCTGCCCGAAACTGATTCAGGCTGAGCTGGTCGTTATAGGGATTTCGCGAGCGCCGGGCCTGGAACAGGGCCGTTTCCGAACGGGCTTCTCCCACCGAGTCCTCTGGCGATAGCCTCAAATAAATAACCTGGTCCTGGCGACCGGATAGCCTGGAGAGAAACTCGTCAAAATAGCTGACCGGGTAAATTGCCTTCAGCCTTAGCTTTTCCCTGGCCCCCTGATCATCCAGGCTGTTCCCTCCTTCCATCATCTTTTCCCGGTCGGTTTTCTGGGGAACAAAAAGATAACTGTCCTTCGTGGCCGGAATCATGACCAGGATGGCGTTGGCATCCTCGCAACCGGTAAAATAATAGAAATCGTTGTCCTGGCGGAAATGCCCGGCTCCCGAGTTTCCCGGGCTGGCAAATAGAATGATCAGCCCGTTTTCGGTAGCCTCCATCAGGGCCAGCCGGCGTCTTTCAAACTCGGAGGCAGAATAGCCGGCCGGAGCCTGCACCTGGGCCATCAGAGCCGACAGCAGGCCGACCAGGACTGCCATGAATGAAGCTTTTCTTATCATGATAGCTTTCCTCGGATAAATATTTATCGCAGACTGAGTTTAATAAAATTGCCGCCTCCATGCAATCAAAACCATGACCCGAACCCGGTTGGCCTTGAACAGAAGCCCCTTGCCCTTTGACTTGTGGACGTTTCTATCCTTTAATAATTGGTAGATAGCCAGTCCGGAGAAGTCGAAATAAATGGCCGGTAAAGGGCTTAAAATCCTGGTGACGGGGCTGCCCGGGTCCGGGAAAACCACCCTGGTGGCCGGCCTTCTCGAGCGTCTGCCGGATAAGACCGGGATTGCCGGTTTTATAACCCGAGAAATCAGGGAAAAGGGAACCAGGCTGGGCTTCGAATTGATAAGCCCGGACGGCCGGCGGGCGGTTCTAAGCCATGTTGAATTTAATACGCCGTACCGGGTGGGTAAATACCGGGTGGACCTTCGTAGCTTCGAAAATTTCCTGGAATCGGTCGGGTTCTTTGCGCCTGAGACCAGGCTGGTGGTCATAGACGAGATAGGCAAAATGGAATGTCTTTCGGAAAAATTCCGGGATACCGTGCTGCGACTGGTCTCGGCTCCGGGTCATCTCCTGGCCACCATCGCCTGGCGGGGAACACCTTTTATAGAACGGATAAAGTCCAGCCCGGGGACAGAGCTCTTCGAGCTTAACCCGGCCAACCGGGACAGACTCCAGTCCGAGCTTCTGGAAAAAGTTAAGGATCTTCTCGGCCCGGCCTGAACAGGATTGATTATAGACAGGCCGACCAGACTCGAGAAACTTGCTTTACTTTACCTCAGAGAAAAGAAAGAGAGGGGTGCCGCCGTGCACCCCTCTGTTTAATTGAAGGAAGGGGGAATGGAAAGAAGGGCAAAGAAGGGCAAAAAGGAGGCATTTATAAATTTATGGGTGCGCTCATCGCCAAGTGGATAAATAAAGGGGGAGGGAGAGATTGGCTTTCTGTTCAGCCCGTCAAACCTCAATATCTCCCTCCCCGGACCAGCAAAACTATCTATGTATAAGAACTGTCTATCGCTTGCTCTCGTTGCTCTGCTTCTTTCAGCCATTTTTCTCTACCCGCTCTTTTAATTAGCAAGATTTGTGCCAGAATTCCAGACCTGAACTCCCCTTAACAAGTTGGAAATTTGCCGAAAAAATCATAAAAAAAGTTTAAGGGCCGTAAAAATATTTTACGGAAGCATCGCAAGTAAAAAGAAAAAATGAATCCTGCCGTTACGAAAAATGATAAAAGATGACCTGTCAGACCTGCAGACGGGGGCTATAATTCCGGGACCTCATGATGATCAGGCTACCCTGCGGTACGCCCAGGTACCTGGAGACCACCCGGCACTTGGCCTTTAAGAGAAAATAAAAAGGACCCCTGACCTGTTCCAGGCATTCAAAATTTCCCTGTCCCTTGCTGATAATCAGGTCAGCCTGTTCCAGGATTTTTTTGAAGGCGGGTGAGCACTGCTGGTAAACAGTTCCTGGCGCCCGGCAGCCGCTCGATACCAGATCAGCCACCTGGGCCAGGCCAGAAGCCAGCGCTTCCTCCAGGGTGGCATCGTTTATTATGGGCGCCTCTCGTACCGCGTAGACTGGTCTCCGGCCTGACACTTCTATGAACAGCCGGTCAAAGACTGTTTCCCCGGCATTATCCCCCAGGAAGACGATCCGCTCGGCCCTCTCCAGGTCTCCCTTTAAGAGCGGGTAATCATCGATCCCGAAAGGTCCCGGAGTTAAGAATCTCCCGTCTTTCAACCAGTCCTCGTCGGAGTTGGCCCCGAAATCTATCACGTTCCCGGCCAGCGAAATTTCCAGGGCAGCCCGCAGCTGGTCGGCTGAGGTTCTAACCAGGTTTTCCAATTGAGGATAAAGCTCAAGGGCGCGGTCGACATGGTCTTTTTTCAGGTTCCGGTAAGGGTCAGGATTGCCGGTCAGACGGGCCAGGAATGAATAAAGGTCTTCTGAAATCTCGGGAGGGGTCCGGTTAAAATCAGCCGTGGCCAGAAAGGCGCAGGCTTCACTGGCCAGTTCCCTGGCGGCCGGTTCATCAAGCCCCAGGACCCCGGCTGTTCTCAGCACCTGCCCCAGGTGGCAGAGATAGCATTCGGACTCAGCTTTCATGGAGGCAGTTTAGCATTTTCGGCCAGACAATTTAAGGGGTAAGAGGACGGGGTGAACCGCTCAGCCTTACTTTCCGTGCTTCAGGCGGCCTGGCCGGGGCGGCTAGGTAATTCATCCGGCCAGCATACCTGCTGGGGCCAATAAATAACGGGTTAAGAATCCTGGAAAGTACGCCTGCCTGAAAGACTGAGACCGGTGGTGGGCTCTGGCCGGGGTTTCAGGATAGCAGGCTGTCTATAGTCTCGGTCAGTAACTTTAGGTCCAGGGGTTTTATGAACAGCCTGTCCACATTCAACCTTTCCAGGTCTTCTGGCCTGACAAGGTCGGCATAGGCAGAAATCAGTATGATGCGACCCTGATAACCCGATCGCCTGAAATCGACAATCATCTGGAGACCATTTTTCTGGGGAAGCCGCAAGTCGGCTATGATCATATCAACCGGGGCCTTCTCAAACCTGGCCAGGGCTTCCCTGGCATCGCCAGCCAGGTATACGTTGTATTTATCTGAAAGCAGCAGAAAAAAGGTCTTCCTTATGGATTCATCGTCATCGACGATAACTATTCTCTTTTCCAGCATGATATAACCCGTTCCCAGTAGAGAGCAGGTTTTGTGCCAGGAATCAAAAATATTTCAGGGGAAAACAGCATCACGGTCCAAAAAATTACCCCTCAACCCGACAACAAATTTTGCATCCTGTCAATTTTTTTTACAGAAAGACAGGAATGTGGACGAAACCCTTATTCCGAGGTTTCCACCTTCAGGTCATAATCCTTGATTTTTTTATCGAGGGTTGGCCGGCTGATTTCCAGTATCTGGCAGGCCCTGGTCTTGCTGCCCCGCGTGGCTTCCAGTACATACTGGATGTACCTTTTCTCGATTTCCCAGAGAGGCACCAGTTCCCGGGGTTGCTGAAACCTGTCCTGGGCCTGGGCCTGGGTGGCCGGCTCAAACGGCAGGTGTTCTTTCAGAATGACATCTCCCTTGGCCAGGATGACGGCCCTGGTCAAAGCATTCTCCAGTTCCCGGACGTTACCCTTCCAGGGCTGGTTGATCAGGTAGTCCATGACTTCGGGCGGAACTTTCCTGACATTTTTCTTCAGCTCCCGGTTGATTTTTTCCAGCAGGTAGGCCACCAGCTCGGGAATGTCCTCGCGCCTGTCCCGGAGCGGCGGCAGGGTTATCTCCACCACCTTGAGACGGTAGTACAGGTCTTCCCTGAACTTGCCCTGGCTGACCAGCTCCTTAAGGTTCTGGTTGGTGGCGGCAATTATCCTGGCCTCGGTCTTCAATATCTTCTCGCCTCCGACCTTCATGAAATCCCTAGTTTCAATGACCCGCAGGAGCTTGGACTGGAGGTTGGGAGAGATGTCCCCGATTTCATCCAGGAACAGCGTTCCCTTGCCGGCAATCTCAAACTTGCCGCGGGTCTCGCTGACGGCGTCGGTAAAAGCTCCCTTGACATGGCCGAAGAGCTCTGATTCCAGAAGGGTATCGGAAATGGCCGAGCAGTTGATGACGATGAAGGGCTCATCCCGGAAGGGGCTGTTGTAATGGATGGCCTTGGCCACCAGCTCCTTGCCCGTCCCGCTCTCTCCCTGAATCAGGACGTTGGTCCTGGTGTTGGCCACCGAGCCTATCATCTTGAAGACCTCCCGCATCTGCGGCGAACGACCGATGATGTTGTCTATCTGGTATTCCTTCTGCTTTTCTTCGATCAGGTAGCTGACTTTTTCTTCCAGCGCCTTGAGCTGGAAGGCCTTGTCGATGGTCAAGTCCAGCTCCAGGTAGTCGAGCGGCTTCACCAGGTATTCAAAGGCCCCGGCCTTGATGGCTTCCACCGTGGTTTTCATATCATCAAAAGCGGTCATCACCACCACGGCTGCGTTCTTGCTGGTCTGCCTGATCTGCCTGAGGACCTCCAGGCCGTTGATGTCCGGCAGCTTGACGTCCAGCAGGGTTAGGTCCGGTTGAAAATCCTTGTAGAGCTTCAGCCCTTCCTCACCGGTCTCGGCCAGTTTCAGCTCGAAGCCTTTTTTCCTGAGATGCGTGGCGATGGTCCGGCTGACCAGCGAATCGTCCTCTATTACCAGAACTCTTGTCATGTCTGAGCCTCCTGTCTGCTTTCCGGACAGGGCAGAGTGATCAGAAAACAGCTACCCCGTCCCTCTTTATCAACCACCCGGATGGTGCCGCCGTGCTGGTCCAGAATCCGGCGGGCGTTGGCCAGCCCCAGGCCGGCCCCGGAACTCTTGGTGGTGAAGAATGGTTCAAAAATATTTTCCCGGTCCTTTTCCGGAATGCCGCAGCCGTCGTCGCTGATCCGGACCTCAAAGCAGGGGCGGTCTTCTTCCCGGTTCATCCGGAGAGAAATTTCTATCCTTCCTCCCCTGTCCACCGCCTCGTAGGCATTGCGAAGAACATTGAGAAAAACCTGGCGCAGCCGGTCGGCGTCGACGTAGGCCGGCGGCAAGTCCGGCTGATAGTCCTTTTCCACCACAACCTCTTTTTCCTTAAGGGAAGGCTGCAACAATTTCAGGGACTCGTCCAGGACTTCGGCCAGCGAAAAATAATCCTTCTGCAGGCTGGAAGCCCGGGTGTAGCTCAGCAAGTCCTTGATGAACTTCTCGATCTGCTCGATCCCGGCCTGGGCAATGGAGAGATGCTCTCTCTCCAGCTCATCCAGGGTCGATATCTCGGCCAGCTTCTGGATGTTTAACTTAACCGAGGTCAGCGGGTTGCGGATTTCGTGGGCGATGGTGGCCGAAAGCCGGCCGATGGAGGCCAGCTTCTCGGCCTGGAGCAGGCGCCGGTTAGCCTCTTCCATCTGCTCCCGGGCCCGCAGCAATTCCTCGGCCATCTGGTTGAAACTCCGGGTCAGGCCCCCGATTTCATCGCTGGAGATAACCGGAATCCGGTAGCTGAAATCCCCCCGGGAAATTCGCCGCGTTCCCTCGACCAGGTTCTTGATGGGCCTGGTAATCCTCCTGGCCAGCAGGTTGGCCCCGAGCACCGTCAGCAGAAAGGCGGCCAGCCCGAAGCCCAGAAGCACCAGCCGGGTTCTCTGGACCCGGCGAAATACGTCCTCCAGTTTCAAGCCGATCTTAACCGAGCCCCATTTTTTCTCGGAACCGGGAATGAAAACAGGAACCTCAACCTCCATCACTTCCTGAAGGCTCCGGCCACGGCTCAACCTGATGGTATTATAAAAAACGTCGCCGGGAGACACCTCGCCGGCACAGCTGGTCTGGTTGATCACCTCGGCGTTGTCGGCGATGCTCTGGCTGACCACCACCGGTTTGCTGTCGGCATCGTAAAAAATTACGTAGGCCAGGTCCTCCCTGATCAACCCCGAAATGTTCTCATCTATGGACTCCAGGTCTCCGAGGACCAGGCTCCTGACGTTCATCTCCGAAATGTACCTGACCATCACCAGGCCGCGCTCCCTCTTCTCCTGGTAAATGGCCTTAACTTCCCTGGTCTGGATGATGTACAGGACCCCGAACATCAAGAGCAGAATGATAACCGAAGTCCAGAAGACCAGCTGGACGTAGATGGAAATTCGCGGTCTGGGAATTCTCTTCATCGGTCCATCCAGACATCCCGGAGATTCAGGCAGAGTAGCCCCTGGGGCTGGGCTTTCAGGTTCTTAAGGTAGGGCTGGTAGGCCAGCCTCTGCTTATGGAAAAAGAGAGGCAGGGCCGGGGTATCAGCCTGCAGAATCTTCTCGATTTCCCTGAACAGGTTAACCCGGCGCTCGAAACTCAGGCCGTTCTTCTGAAGTTCCAGCAGTTCATCAACCTTCGGGTTCCGGTAATGAAACAGGTCCCGGTTTGGAGAACCGCCGGAATGAAACAGCGGCCGGAGAATAAATTCCGGGTCGGGCAGGTCGGGGCTCCATTCCAGGAAAAAGATGAAGGGAGTGTTGTCCCTGGCCAGCTCCTCGGCCGAATAATTTGACTTCAACTCCAGTTTTATCCCGGCCGGTCTTAACTCTTCTCTCAAGAACTCATAGATGTTCGGGATGAGGTCTTTATTGGCTACCTGGAAATAGGCATTGACCACCAGCGGCCTGTCCACCCGGCCAAGTCCCGCCTCTTCCAGGACTTTCAGCACCTGGCTCAGGTTCTGTTCCGGCCAGGCGCCTTCGGGCATAAAACCGGGAAGGAAAGGAGGAATGTAGCTGTCCATCGGCTGGCAAAAATTGGCCGTGGTCGAAGCCAGCCCGGCCAGCTGTCTCTTTTCAACAAAGGCCTGCAGGGCCCGGCGGACATCCGGCCGGTCAAAGGGTGGCAGGTGGCAGCTGAAGAAGAGATAATTCAGCTGGAGCAGGTTGCTTTCCAGGATCTGGTATTTATCCCTTGATATCTTGAAGGTCAGGTAGGGAATAACCTGGATTTCGTTCTGAAAGAAATCATCCAGCTGGAAAAAGGGGCTGACCTCGACCGCCTCCAGGAACGGTTTCCTGATAAAATAATTATCATTCCTGACCAGCCTGACGCCGATGATATTCAGGCGCCTGTCCCGCAGCCAGTAATCGAACTTGAAGGGCCCGGCCCCAACCGGCCTATCAAAAAATCTTTTTTTCTGAGACTGGACCGGGCCGGCCGGAAGAATCCCGGCGAAGCTGGCTGCCAGGAAATAGAAATTGGTAACACCCGGTTGCTTCCAGTAAATCTCCAGGACCTTATCATCCGCTACCCTGAGCCCGCTGACCTCGGAAGCGGCCCCCCGCCAGAATTCCTCTCCCCCCTCGATCCTGCTGGCGAACTCGTAAAAGACGGGCCGGCTCTTCAGCTGGAATAGCCTTTCGTACGAAAACTTGACGTCGGAGGCGGTAACCGCCTGGCCGTTATGAAAGACAGCCTGCTTTCTGAGGTAGAAAGTAACCTTTCGGCCGTTTTCGGAGACCGACCAGTAGTCAGCCAGGCCGGGAATGATGTTCAGGTTCTGGTCCAGCCTTACCAGGCCTTCGTAAAGATTTCCCACCACCAGGGAATAACCGTTCCCGGCCGGGTCCAGGTCGGTATTCAAAGCTAAACCGTACGGCCTGACCCTGAGTTCTCCCCCCGGCTTGGGCCTGGGAGTCTCCTCCTGGACGGAAGCAGCCAGGCCCAGGACCAGTATTCCGGCCAGAGCCAGGAAAACGGCCAGGCCCGTTCGCCGCCCCGGAATCCACACAGGACATTCCATTGCTTATTAATAATAGCTTAAACTTTCCCTAAAATCATCAGGAAACAGCAGGCCGAGCGGCAGCCACCGGCTGTTCCAGTCGGGTTTTAACCGGAATCAGCCCGACGGGTTTCAGGACTGGCTCAATTTCCTGGCCACTTTGTAGACCTGGTTAAAAACCCGGAAGAAATTCTTACCCCAGATTTTTTCTATGTCTTTCTGGCTGTAGCCCCGGCGCAGAAGCTCCACGGTGACGTTGATCATCTGGCTGACGTCGTTGCAGCCGAGAACTCCTCCGCCGCCGTCAAAATCGGTTCCGATGCCCACGTAATCCACTCCGACCAGCCTGACCACGTGGTCGATGTGGTCAACCAGGTCCCGGACGGTGGCCAGGTCGGCCGGGTAGCGTCGGTTTAGTTCCTGCATCTCTTCCATTATCTTCCGGCGCTCGTCCTCGTCCTGGATATTCCGCCAGTTGCCATACTTGGCCCGGAACTCGGCCAGGGCTTTATCCCTCTCCGGGTTGGGCCGCGGTTTCTTAACGTAGGCCGAAAGGAAACAGATCTGTACCACCCCGCCCCTGGCCGCCAGGGCCTTGATCATATCATCGGTCAGGTTCCTGGGGTTGTCGCAGACAGCCCGGGCACAGGAATGAGAGGCGATGATGGGAGCCTGGCTGGCCTTAAGAACATCATAGAAGCTACGGTCGGAGGCATGGGAAATATCAATTATCATCCCCACCCGGTTACATTCCCGAACCACCTGGCGACCGAAATCGCTCAGTCCCTTATCTTCTGGTTCGGACCTGTCGGTCGAAGAATCACAGATATCGTTATCAGACGAGTGACATAGCGTTATATAACGAACCCCGAGGTCATAGAAATGCTTTATCAGGCCGAGGTCCCGCCCGATGGCATAGCCGTTTTCTATTCCCAGGAAAGCGGTCAATTTCCCCTGTTTCTTCAGGCTGTAAGCTTCCTCCGGGCTGAGGGCCAGCCCGATGATGGAGTTATTGACCTCGACCATCTTCCTGACCGCCCGGATGAGTTCCTCGGTCCTCTTCCTGGCCTGGGCATAGCCTTCATCCGTCCTGGGCCCCTGCCCGACGAAGGCGGCAAAAAACTCGGCGTCCAGCCCGCCTTCTTTCATCCGGGGCAGGTCAATCTTGCTGCTGCCGGGAGCGGCCGGGTCGTGTCTTTCCGCCGGATTCCAGTTGCCCCGGAGCAACCACATGGCCGTGTCGCAGTGGGTATCCACCGTAACCATCTTCTTGTGTATTTCCCGGGCCCTGAGCTCCAGGTCCTGAGGAGAACCCTTAACCCTGGCCTGGCGGCAGGCCGGGAAAAGCAGGAGTAACGACAGCACCACTACCGGCGCCAGAAGCTTGGAGCTTAGAACATTGGTGAAGCGCATGTTCATCCTTTCATGCGGCCAGATGCCGGCCGGAGAAAATTGCCTTCCTGGCACTACCGGCATCGGTCGGTCTTCATGGTTTTGCTCAAAGAACCAGATTATAGCAAAGCCGGGGCCTGGACCGAACTATTTTTTATCTTCGGGTCATCGGTTACGTCTTAAGAGATAGAAGCACCTTTTCTGACCAGCCTCCACTTTCAGGAAATCCACTACCCGGTAGCCACGCTGGAAATAATGCAGGAAGATTTCTCTGGTCCGGAAACGCCAGTCGACCGGTATCCGGCGGATTTCAGGCTCCTCAACGTCGGTCAGGTTCAACATCAGGTAGAAATCGGCCGGAACCGGCACCAGGAGATATTCGTCCTCCAGGTTCAGAATCGGACCCGAGGCCATCTCCAGGTCAGCCCGACCCTTTTCTGTCTCCAGCGGCCGGATGTCAACCCGGAGGGTCAGGGGACAACGCTCAATATAATCAGTAACCTCGGGCTCGGGTACCGGCGGATAGAAATTTTCTTTGAGATTCCAGCTCATGAAGAACCGGTCGGAAGGGACATCCTGGCGGTTGAGCCGGCCCCCGTACTCTCCGTAGGGCGCCACGCGGTATTCCACCACCTTCATACCGAAGTGACGGACATTGCGATAAGCGTTGACCGCGGTCAGCGGGTCGTAGGTGCAGACCACCGTTTCGATATGCAGAACCTCCAGCAAAACCTCTCGCTGAAACTCCTTGATCAGAATCCCCAGTCCATAGTTCAGTCGGTCCGGCCTGACTCCCAGAAACTGGGAATAGAACCAGAGGTTGGAGGGCCGGTCAAATCCCAGGGACTTATCCTTCAGCCCGACAAAGCCGTAACTGAATCCGACCAGGTGTTGACCATCCAGGATAAAGCCTCCGTCCTCAGCTTCTTCAAACACGCCCAGAAAGAGACTGCTCCCCTCGTGCAGAAAATTCTCACAGAGCAGATTCCTGGTTCCGGCCATGTGGTCTTCGGCAAACTGCCAGACCGCCTGGCGGAGGTCTTCATATTTTTTATAATCAGCAGCCTGAGGGCTATCTTCCACCCTGAACAAGAACTTCTTGTCCCTGATCTTTATGACCTTTTCCGGCAGCTTTAACATGGTGGTCTAATTTTATCATTTCCACGGGAAAAATGAATTTATGGCCGGGCTGATTTTTGATAAGATGTAAAATATTTTAATGGAGGTATTCATGAATAAGTCTAATAAAATAGCGGTTCTGGTATTGCTCACCCTCGTTATGCTGGCCCTGGCCCCAGGGCTGGAAGCAGCCGTCGAGCTCAAAAAGGTCAGCCGGCCCGAAGAGCTTCCCGGCGAGCTCGCTTCCCTGGCCAGAGCCGGAGATTACCTGGTCAACGACGGAAAATACCTCTACCTGATCGCGATTGAACCCCGGGACTTTCCCGAAATAAATTATTACCCGCAGCCCGACGGCCGGGGGGCCCTGCTGGCTCTGGTCCCGGCTGATTCGCCGGCCGGAAATAAAATCGTGGCCGGCCAGGTTCAGGTCAGAACGGGACTCAATTATTATTACCCGGGCTATACGGTGGTCAAAACCACCGCCCCCAGAACAAAAACTGCCCCCCTGACCATAGACCTTAAGGCCGATTTCGAGAGCAGGGACGGGGCGAAAGCTACCGTCAGCACCAGCTACACCATCCCGCCGGAAAAAGGGCAGGTAATAATCAAGAGCACCTTCCGGAACCAGGGCCAGAAGCCCATCGACAGGCTGTCTCTCTCCCTGTATTTCAACGCCCTGCATTTCTACAATTTCAACCCCTACCACCGGGAATATTTCCCCGGGCTCAATTTCCGGGTCTATCAGAAAAAGACCCTGTACCTGGGGTGGGTGAACCTGGGCAGCCGACCTGCCGAACTGCCAGAGCAACTCCTCCCCGGTCAGACCATGGAGCTAAACTACGTTCTTCTTGTCAGGAAAGATGTCTCCGAACTTCTGTCCTCTATCTATGGCCTCCTGAAAAAAGAAGTGGTGCCGGTGGAAATCAGCCTGAAAAACGGCCAGGAGGCCCCGGCCGAAGTGGTGGTGGAAGAGATCCTGTCTTCCTCGGTTTTCTTCAGGCACTATGGTCGTGGTGAAGAACGACTGAAGACCTTACTGCCCGAGGGCACTTACCGTGTCCGGGCCCACTTTTTCCCGGCCGTCATCGAAAAGACGGTTCGGGTGAGCAAGACCGGCGACCGCCAGGTTGAACTGGCCCGCCCGGCCGGAGGACAGCTCAAGCTGAAGCTGGTTGACAGGAAAGGAAAGCCCCTGCCCGGGAAGATTTCGGTCTTCGGCCTGGAGGGAACCAGGACACCCTATTTTGCTCCCCAGAACCCGGTGCAAAGCGGCCGGAGCTGGGAAAGGTTCAAGAATTCGGTTTATCTCCATCCCCAGCCCATGGAGTTAGAACTGGCCGGCGGCCGCTACCTGCTGGTCGCCTCATACGGGCCTCTATACACCAGCGATCGGCAGGTGGTAGAGGTTCTCTCCGGACAGAGCAGGGAAATTACCTTCACCCTGGAAAAGGCAGTCAACCTCAAGGGGTATATTTCAATTGACCCGCATCTTCACACCATCAACTCTGACGGAACGCTGAGTGTGGCGGAAAGGCTCAGGTCGATAGTAGCCGAGAACCTGGACGTGGCCATAGCCACCGACCACAACTACGTCACCGATTATCAACCGGAGCTAAACCGGCTTGGGCTCGTCGACTACCTCCGGGTCTTCCCGGGGTTTGAGGTCACGCCCCTGAACAGTTACCTCCATTTCAACAACTACCCTGTGGTAATCAAGCCAGAACAGAAAACCAGAGGAGCCATCATTCCCCTCTTTGAAAAAGTCGCCGAACTGTTCAACGCCTGCCGCCAGAAAAACCCGACTTCCCTTCTGCAGCTCAATCACCCCCGGGCCGGGAACCTGGGCTATTTTGAAAATGCCGGTCTCGACAAGAAAACGGCTGACACGGCCCAGGGCGACCTATCACTCGGCTTCGACCTGATTGAAATCATGAACGGGGCCAGCAGTCATCGGGGAAATGACCAGGCGGTGACCGACTGGCTCAACCTGTTGAGCCAGGGTTTCCGCTTCCCGGCGGTCGGCTCTTCCGATTCTCACGGGGCGGCCGGCGGTGAGCCCGGATATTCACGAGTTGTCGTGCGCTGTCCGAAAAAACTCAAGGACCTCAGCTGGGAAGACCTGGCCTCGGCCCTGAAGAAGGGTCAGTCCTTCGTCACCAACGGGCCTATCGTCGAATTTACGGTCAACGGCAAGTTCCAACCAGGAGACCAGCTCACCGACCGCGACGGCAAGGTCAAGGCCAGGATCCGGGTTCAATCGGCTCCCTGGATAGAGGTCAGCGAGGTCAGGGTCATCGTCAACGGAGAAAGAAAAATTATTTTCCCCGTGGTGACCCAAGCTGTCAAGGCCGAGAAATTTGACAGGAAAATTGATATAGAACTCGCTTCAGATGCCTACCTGCTGGTGGAAGTCATCGGAACGCAATCCCTGTATCCCGTGGTGCAGCAGCCGGCCAGAAACGGGGAGCCCCAGGAGGCAGCCCTGCCCTACGCCATTACCAACCCGGTTTTTGTTGACGTGGATGGCAACGGCCTGTTCGACGCTCCCCGGACCAAGGCTGCCTTTGACAGCTCCAGGTGCCCATGATATAAATAAGAGCGTTTCATTCAATATTTCCCGGTCATTGTTAAGGTGATGGAAAACAGCGGCGACAGAAAAATTGTTTGTCTTATCAATCCTCTGGCCGCCAACAAGCGCTGGAAGAGGCGGCGCAAACTGCGGGCTGAACTGGTCAAAAGGTTGCCCGGCAGTTGCCTCGATACGCCGAAGACCAAAGAGGAAACGGTGGAAATGACCAGGTCAATCTGTTCCTCGGCCGACCTGGTGGTAGCCGTCGGCGGGGATGGGACCATAGCCGATGTCCTCCAGGGAATTTTTGAGTCCGGACGGCCCGACCGGGTGGTCTTCGGGGTGATTCCTTTTGGTAGTGGAAACGCTTTCAGAAAATCCCTGGGTATTCCCCGCAATCCCTTCAAGGCCATCAAGTACATCCTCGAGGGCGATATTTTCAGCATCGACCTGATCCAGATCGAAGACCGGGTGGCTGCCTTTGCCAGTGTCGGCTCTACGGCCGCGGTCACCGGAGAAAAACTGAGGCACTCGATCCCGGGACTCTTCGGCCACCTGCTGGCCGCCCGCAAACTTCTTTTTTACAGGAGAAAAGAGAACATCCTGGAACTGCGGGGAGCGGTTGACCAGGAAGGCCGCCAGTACGAAAACCTGACCATAACCAGCCGTTTTCTCGACTGTGTGATCGGAAACAGCAACTACTTTGGCTATAGCTGGCTGGTGGCTCCCCAGGCCAGGCTTGATGACGGCTACCTGGATATCATCCTTTTTGAAATGCCTCCGTTAATCTACATTTTTCTGTTTCCCCTCATCTACTTCGGCTGGGTACAGAGAAAGCTGAGGCACTTCAAGGCCAGGGAAGTGGTCATCAAGGGACAGGGCCTTGAAGTCCAGTACAACGGCGAGTACCTGGGTTGCCTGGATTCGGTAAAAGTGAAGGTGCTGCCGGCAGCAATCAAGGTAACCGGAAACAGGAAGAAAGCCGAACGATTCCTGGTCAACCGGGGAAACGAGTCTGAAGACCAGCCCGGGGTTTGAAAAAAGACCCCTCAGGCTGACCCCTCCGGCAGCTTCTGGCTATTTCTTTTCTTCCTTTCGTTCGTTCCCCCAGAGCTTGCCGCCACCCTGGGACTGACGCCAGGCTTCCCGCCAGAGATGAATTTCCACCACCCCCACCGGCGGCCTGTTCTGCCTTTCCTCCTTGGGCCTCAGGACCGGGAAGGGCTTGTGCGGTTCCTTCTGGTACCAGTAAGCCACTGTAACCAGGTCCAGGATCAGGCAGTTATTGTGCCCGTGTTCAATCGTGGCCCGGAGCGATTTTTCAAAGGTGATGGGCGATTCCAGGAAGAACCGGTAGCAGTGAGTCCGGCCCAGCCAGCCGGTTTCATGGTTGACCCGGGCATAGCCGAAGAAAGGATGCTGGTAGATTTCCTTTGGACTCCAGGAAGAATTGAAGAAGTCTTCAGTGCCGGTTCCATGAAGCGACGGCGGCCACTTTTCGCCATCAATGAAAAACATGTCGTCACCCTCCCCGTACCACATGGGGGAAGGATTGTCCACATAATAATTGATACCGACAAACTGTCCCTTGCCCTCGATGTCGGCAATGACATAGTTGGCAGCCCCGTCCAGGTTGGGAGACTGCGGGCCAAGCACCGACCACTCGTTCTCCCCGTCCGGTCCCGGGTCGGTCAGTTCCCGGTTCCAGAAAGCGTGAAAACGTCCCAGGTCGGCCGGAAGGGTCTTGTGTTTCTCGTAATCTATGTAATAGTAAAAGGCGTTGATGGGCTGGTCGGATTGGTTCTCCAGGGTGACCAGGGCCCCGTTGCTGAAGGGCATCGGGAAATAACTGTTGAGACCGTTGCCGTTTCCGGGTGACACGGCCAGGGGCAGGCTGACGAAGTTATATTTCTCGCCCCAGCCCTGTCCAAAGAAATCACCCAGCGGGCATTCCACGCTGGGGTTCTTCTCCCCGTCCCAGTACATGCGCAGCACCGCGTTCCGCCTTATCATCGGGTCGGGACAGGAAACGGTAATCCAGATGTGGGTGATGATGCCCGCTCCCTCGATCCGGGCCAGCTCGGCCGTTTCTCCGGGCTGAATCTTGAGAGAATCCGAATTCTTGCCGCTCCGGTCGTAGCTGGATATCCTCAGCCGCTGGTAATTCTTCAACCGGGCCAGGTCATCCAGGAGAGAGCTCCCGGAGAATTTTTCCTGGCCCAGGCCGGACAGAGGAAAAAGCATCAGACCGAGAATCAGGGCGTTGACAATTTTTTTAGCATTCATGCTGGACCTCCAGTTGGTGATGAGTTCACTCTGATTATCCACAAACCGCCGCCCAACGTCCACCAGAAGTTGCCGCCGTCCTGGATAAAATCTATAATCCGGAAAGATCGAGGCCAAGGGTTGGAATAAATGATTACGGCTGTTACCGGCGGCACCGGGTTTATCGGAAATCACCTGGTCCGAAGTCTTCTCAGCGACGGGGAAACACTCCGCCTGCTGGTCCGGAGCCCCAAAAGACCCGACTGGCTTAAGGAATCTTACACAGAAACGGTCAGGGTCGATCTACTGGACCCGTCCGCCCTTAAAAGAGCCCTGGCCGGCTGCCACCGGCTCTACCACCTGGCCGCTTACGCCAGAAACTGGGCCCCGGAGGACAGGGTATTTTACAGAGTTAACGTGGAAGGCTTTCGAAATATTCTGGAAGCCGCGCTGTCTGCCGGCCTGGAAAGGGTGGTTTATGTAAGCTCTTCGGTGGTCAGTGGCCCCTCAGGCTCAGTCCCGGCAACAGAAGACAGCAACCGGGACCACATTCCTTACTTCACCGCCTATGAAGCCAGCAAGGCCCTCTCGGAAAAAATTATTCCCGAATATCTGAAACAGGGCCTGGAAATAGTTATCGGCCGCCCGACCCGGGTTTACGGCCCGGGCCTGATTTCAGAAGCCAACTCCGTCACCAGACTTATCAAGTACTACCTGAAGTACAGGTTCTGCCCGGTGTTGAACCGGGGCCAGGAAAGGGGCAATTACGTT
Organism: Candidatus Aminicenantota bacterium; assembly: GCA_013178315.1. Lineage (GTDB taxonomy): Bacteria > Acidobacteriota > Aminicenantia > Aminicenantales > Saccharicenantaceae > Saccharicenans. Next base: position 19,077 of record JABLWX010000019.1, on the reverse strand, counting down.
TATGTGGAAGACGTGGTCGCGGGCTTGAAGCTTCTGATGAGCAGGGGTCAGCCCGGCCAGGCCTATTTTCTTGGTGATGAAAATATTTCTCTGGCTGGTTTTTACGACCTGCTGGAAGAGGTCTCAGGCCGCCGCACTCTGCGCCTGGCGATACCGCCTTCCCTGGCCCTGGCTCTGGCCAGGCTGAAAGGCTGGAAGGCCAGGAATCTTGGAATTTATCCATTGATAACGGAAGGCTGGGTACGAACTTTCCTCCACAACTGGGAAGTTTCAATCAACAAAGCTAAAAGCGAGCTCGGCTATCAGCCGCGGGGCCTGCGGGCAGGCCTTGAAGCCACCTGTGAATGGCTCGGTTACAAAATAAGGACTAAATAACAGCAGGTTACATGACCAAAAGTTAATCAATAAGCCGGGATTTATTCAATAATAACGCTATTACCTGCCGGACCGGAAAAACAAGCACATTAATTGAGCCCGGAACCGGGCACCCCATCACGGAGAATCATTTTAGAAATTGGAATAGCGGCCAGTCCGACAACGATCCCGGCCAGCACATCGACCGCATAATGATACTGGCCATAGACCGTGCTGATAAAAAACAGGATGATGAGCGGGATGACTACCGGGGCCACTTTCTTACCCGCCTTAATCGAGAAATACAGCATAACCGTCCCGGCGGCACAATGAGCTGAGGGAAAAGAACCGCCTCGGTATTGAGCCGAGGTTTCCACCAGGTTCATCAATCGGCGAAAAAGAAAACCGCCTTCCGGGGTTATCCCTTCAAAATAGAAGCGCGGGCTGGAGGCCGGTACCAGGATAAAAAAAAGGAAACAGGCCAGGTAGGCCAGGCCCAGGGTGAAAGCATAAGACTGGAGGCCGGCCTGGCCCCTAATCCGAAAAAGCATGTAAGCCAGCCAGGCCACCAGCGGCAGGTAGGCCAGGTAGGAGAACATCATCAGCTCGGTCAACCAGGCCGGCTGAAAGCCGCTCAGGGCCAGGTTGGGACTAAAGCCGAAGACAGCCACGTCCAGGCGGACCAGGAGCTCATCCTGCCAGGGGCGCCGGAGAAACTGAACCAGGGCCCCGGCCAACTTGTAAAGATAGGCATAGCCGGGCAGGGTAAGGGCCGAAAAAAAGAAAAGCCAGACTGGATTTCCGCGGTATTTCTGCCTGGTTTGAGGCAGGTAAAAAAAGATTAAAATGATGGCCAGGCTGACCGGTACCAGAAAAACTTCACGGTTCCCTCTTAACAGGTAATCACCCAGAAGGATACAGGAAAAAAAGGAAACTGAAAGAATGATTAGCTTTTCCGCCGGAAATAGCTGCACCCGGCTTGACTTCTGCCCGACCATGACGGCAGCCCCCGGCCCCAAGGCTAATCCTGAACGGCCAGCACCTCAAAAGCCGGGGCCTTTAGGATGTGAGCTTTAACCGTGCACTGGTCGGCGGCCCTGACCACAGCTTCTTTATACTTCTCCGGAAAATCTGATGGCAGGTGTATTTCTATTCTGATTTTTTCTATCATCTTCGAGGCCGGCCCCTTTTCCATGGACATGGTCAGGTAGATGCCTTCCGTGGCCAGGCCTCTCTGTTTGCAGAAGGCCAGCACATAATAGCCGGCACAGGTGGCCAGCGAAGCCAGGAACAGGTCAAACGGAGCGGGCGCGGACCCGTCTCCGCCGGCATAGGCCGGCTGGTCGGTCAGAATACTCATGCCCCTGTATTCAGCTTTCACTTTCAGGTTGCCCTCAAAGGTCACCCGGATCTCCCTGTCGTTCATAGAAGCCTCCATCTCGTCTCAATAAATTATGCTCTTGTATTTTACCCTAACGGTTAAGCTGCGCCAAGATACTAAAACCCGGGTTAAATCCAGGACTAAACCCCGTCCGGCCCTAAAAAATAGCCCGTCGGTTCACCCCTAAGGGGTATGGCAGGAAGACACCTCAGGACTTATCATTTGGGCGACCTATGAATAGGAGGTTAATATGAAAAAACTTTTCACCTCGGTTCTGATTGCCCTGTTTCTCTGCCTGGTAGCCGGTCAGACCGCGGCCCAGGCGGGCATCCAGTTCGGAATTCGCGGCGGGGGTAACGCGGCCAAGCTGACCGGAGCCGATGTCCAGGACCTGGAAGGAACCATCAAGAATAAAGTCGGGCTGGTGGCCGGAATATTCCTGGCCATCAACATCGGGAAAATCGTAACCATTCAGCCAGAAGTCCTGTACACCATGAAGGGCTCCCAGATCAACGACCCGCTCGGGGAATATACCGGGAAACTCTACGGCGACTACGTGGAAATTCCGCTGCTGTTGAAAATCAGGATTCCGACCCCCGGCATCCAGCCGGCCATTTTCGCCGGACCGACAGTCGGTTTTAAGCTCAGAGAAAAATTGCAGATCGACGGCCAGGATGTCCCCCTGCAGGAAACCCTGCTGGAAAACAACGATTACGGGGCCATCTTTGGCGCCGGCCTGGATTTCGGCCGTCATTTCATGATCGACGTCAGGTACAGCCTGGGCCTGAAAAAAGTACTGACCGCAATTGAAGAAGGCATCCAGCCGGATGTCAAGAACGGAGTCTGGTCGGCCACCATCGGAATCGCGTTTTAACCGTCATTCCAGGCCTTGGGCCTGGGTTCATTGAGCCAAAAGAAGAGCCCTCCGCCATCCGGGAAGAGGGCTCTTTTTTTTAGTCCCATTTTATGGCCGGGTCCTGGTATAAAAAATAAGATAACTCAGGGCGCTTTTTATCTAAATCCGGCTGCTGGTGGTAACTGGCTTCGGGAAGACCTGTCTTTTTTTTTAGAAACTCGGGCCGGTCTGATCAGCCTCAGCCGCCAGCTCCAGCCCGGCCTCTCTATTCTCCGCCCATATAGGCAAAAGCTTCATCCATGGCCCGGTGATCCCCCACCAGGACCAGGATATCGCGCTCGGCCAGGCGGAATTCAGCCCCGGGACCGCTGTGGGTCTTCTCGTTCCGAACCACGGCAATAACCGTTACCCGGGTCTTACCCCGCAGGTCAATTTCACCCAGAGTCTTTCCGGCCACCCAGGATTCGGCTGGCACCAGATAGGTCTCCACCACCCCGGCTTCCAGGTAATCGTAGATTTTTTCTGAGAGGCGGCGGGACGAGGAACGGGCTCCCCGGAGAATTCCATAACGTTCACTCCGGATTATCTGCACCTGGGTGTTGATGATGTTCCGCGGCAGATGATACTTTTCCAGAACTCGAACAAAGATTTCAATCGAGGTTTCGAACTCCTCCGGAATGACATCATTGGCCCCAAGGGAATACAGCTCTTCAATTTCCGAGGCGAAACGGGTCCGGACGATTATAAAAATTTCCGGGTTCAACCTCCTGGCAGTACTGACCGCCCTCCTGGCCCCGGCCGGGTCGGAAATGGCCACTACCAGCGCCCGGGCCCGGTCCAGCCCGGCCTCCTTCAGGATGACCTGGCTGGAAGCATCGCCGAAAATCACGGGCTCTCCACCCTGGCAGGCGCTCCGGAAAGTATCGGGGTTTATCTCGACAATCACATAAGAAATCCCGGTCTCCTTCAGCACCCGGGCCAGGTTCCGGCCGTTAAGGCCGAATCCGGCAATGATCACATGGTCCTTGAGGGACAGGGCTTCGATACTGGCCAGCTCCGGGCTGACCGGCCGGCCCGACCTGTCCCGAATTCTTTCAGCCAGCCGGGGACCGATTTCCATGAGCATCGGGGTAAGCACAATTGTCAGGACCGAAGAGGCCACGAAAACCTGGAAGACCTGCCCGGTCAGCAATCCATTTTCCCTGGCCACCCCGGCCAGGACAAAGGAAAACTCCCCGATCTGGGCCAGACCCAGGGCAGTCAGCAGGGAAACCCTGCCGTTGAATCTAAGCAATCTGACCGTTAAAAACACGATTCCTAACTTAACCAAAATGATGCCGGCCACCACGGCCAGCACCCGCCAGCCGAGGTTCCAGGCCAGCCGGGTATCGAGCAGCAGGCCGATGGATACAAAGAACAGGCTATTAAAAACATCCTTGAAGGGTAGGATGTCGGAAACTACCTGATGACTGTAATAGGATTCAGAGATAATTATGCCGGCCAGGAAAGCCCCGAGGGCCAGGGACAGGCCGAGAGACGAAGTCAGGTAGGCCATCCCGAGACAGGCCAGCAGGGCCGACATCAGGAAAATCTCCTTGATCCTGGTCCTGACAATAACCGAGATGATGACTGGCATTACCTTCCTGGCCACGAAGAAAACCACGGCCACCGCGGCCAGGCTTAGAAGGAAACGCCCGCTGAGGGCTGTCAGCGACACGGCCTGAAGGTTGGCCAGAAGCGGAATGAGAGCCAGCATGGGCACCAGGGCCATGTCCTGAAAAATCAGGATGCCCATGGAAATCTGGCCGTGGGGGGCATCCACCTGCCCCCGGTCCGACAACAACTTCAACACCACCGCCGTGGAGCTCAGGGCCACCAGGAACCCATAGGTAACGGCCTCTTCTACCGTGGCCCCCAGAAACCGGGATAGCAGGCTGACCACGGCCACAGTTATCAGCACCTGCAGGCTGCCGCCGAACCAGAAATAGCGCTGGATTCTCTGCAACCGCTCCAGGGAGAATTCGATGCCGATGATAAAAAGGAGCATCATGACCCCGATTTCGGCCAGGGCATTGATCACCCCCGGGTTCTTGACCAGGGCCAGGCCGCCGGGGCCGATGATTATGCCGGTGATCAGGAAGCCGACCACCGCCGGAATCCGCAGCCGGTTAAACAGGACAATTACCAGAATTGAGGCCAGCAGGACCGTCAGCAGCTCGGCCAGGAGGAAAAGGGTCATGGAACTTTCTTTCTCAAAAAAATCAGAACCCTGAACTTCTTTTAATTACAACAAATTCCCGGTTATGGCAACCTGAATTAGCCTGGTCACTGCCGGTCTCCTGATGACAGCCAGGGTTGTGATCCCGAAAATAGCGATTAGCATCGGCGGACAGATGCTGTCTAAATCTTGCCCCCCAAGGCCAATCAAGACTCTCTGGCCCGGGTGCATTCAACTGGACTCCTGTCCGGTTGAATCTTCTATCAGGTCCGGTTGTTGATGGCAAAAAGGGCGGTTATAAAGCGGTTGGCCTCCAGCATGTCCTTGAATTCCACCCGAACCGCCTTGCCCTCCGTCCTTTTAACCCAGGGTAGATAAGCCGTGGTCTCCGCATCGAAAATATTCTTAAAAGACAGATCGAGAACGACCGGTTTCTTCACGGAGTAAGGCTTGAATTCCCGGATTCTCCTGACGGCCTGTTCTGCTTTCTGCCTGATTTCGGCCTGGATGACCCTGGGATGCGCTGACTTGGCCGCGAGGAATCCCAGAGATTCCTTGGTCATAACGGTTTCCACCGGGCCAAGATTTTCCCGGGCCTCTCTTACCACATTCTGGTCCCCGCAGACCATGATCACCGGGACGCCAAAATGACCGGCCACCGCCGCGTTGAACAGGGCCTCGGAAACCACCTGGCCGTTCACCCTGATTTCGGCAAACTTGGTTCCCCAGATGGTGTGGGAAAGGTTGGCCTCGGGAGTTCCCTCCTTCGGGTGATAGCCGATGAAAATGACGCCATCATAGCTGCCGTCGATCCCTTCCATCTGCAGCAGCGGACGTGGAAAGGACCTGATCAGATAGGCTTTTTCATTAAGCTCTTCTGGAATAATGTTCTGGGCATTGCCGTGGGAGTCGGAAACAGCAATCTCCCCCACCCCGGCCGCCAGGCAGCCTTCGATGGCCGCATTCACCTCGGCGGTCATCAACCTCCTCCCGCGTTCATAATCAAACTGCCCGGCCGCGGTCTGGGCATTGACCACGTGGGCAATGCCCTCAATGTCAACGGAGATATAAATCTTGGGCTTTCGCTCCTGACCCGACACCGGCCAGGCCAGGAAGAAAAACAGGACCACCAATAGCAAACCCAGGCCTGCTCTCTTTTTCATTTTTTCCTCCCCGTTATAATTAAGTGCACCATATCTAATCTACCTAATCTGGTCAGGCCACTCCTTCTTCGAGAAAGCCTGCCAGCCGGCTTCGATCTATCACCTTTCTGGCATTTTCTTTTTCCCGGACCCGACAAAATCCGCCTCGCGCAGCTTCAGGGCCAGCGGGTCCGGGTCCTGCCAGGATTTCCGGAAAGCAAAGCCGGCAATTACCCAGAGCACGCCGGGCTCCGGTTCGAAGATATAGGGATAGCTGAGCTGGCCGCCAGGCTGGCGGGCGATGACCACCGGCCGAGACCAGTTAAATCCATCATCCGAAAAGGCCAGGCTCAGCTCCTCCCGGTGCCAGGAAGCCGGAAGTTCTGAATGGAAAGGTGTCGGCCTGGTTTTTTCAAAGACCCGGCCTTCAGGATTCAGCCTGTTCCAGACCAGGGCATAGCGACCGCTGCTGAGGCGCAGGAGATATCCGGGAGAACTGCTGGCCTCGATCTTGGATGGCTGTATCGTGCGCCAGTATCTTCCGTCCTCGGAAATAGCCTGCCAGAAACGGTCCAGCCCGGTTCTGATCAGCATCAAGACCCGACCGTCTGGCAACTCGGCAATCGTCGGTTCGAAGGCCCCGTCATGATGACCGTGCCCGCCCAGGTCAATCCAGTTGCTGCGCCTCCAGGTCAGGCCGTCATCGTCAGAATAAAAAGAACAGACCACGAGACGGCCGGGGTCGGCCACCAGGTGCTGCAACGGCACCACCACCCGGCCACCGGCGAGCTGGATCAGCCCGAAGAAATTTGGGTTATAACCCTCGAGTATCCGCTGGCTGTCAACCCAGGTCCGGCCTCCATCCAGGCTCCGTACGGCCCAGATTTCCAGGCGGCAATCGCCCGGCTCGTTTCTCTCGTTGTCCCAGCTGAACTTCCTGCCTTCGAAATTCAAATAAACCAGGATGAGAACGTTATTCCTGGTGCGCAAAAGGTAATAGGAAGCTGGCTCGGCCGGGTTGAGCCCCTCACAGACGAAGACCGGTGGCGACCAGGTTTGTCCACCGTCCCGGCTTACCGAAAAGCCCCGGTCATCGACCGTGGCCAGCGCGCCGTCAGGCATCAGGACAAATGGTCCCTTCTTGCTCACTTCCAGGGGCTTGCAGGCCGGATGCACCCAGCGCTCTCCAGTCTGGCCGGCAGGAGAGAAGGTAAAAAGAACAAGAAGAGTCAAAATAAAAATGGCCGCACTTAACAGTCTTCCAATCTTCATACCCTATCCTCAATTGTTCTCAACGATCATGAAAAGTATAACAAAAACCTGAACCAAGACTGAAGTGCTTATTGGTAAAAGACAGGACTGATTAAGGCGGGAACGTCATATTGATAATTCTGGAATGATTAACGAAGATTTTTCTTCGAGCTTCCTGCCCAGGTTCAAGGGCCTGCCCAACAACGGTATCAGCCAAAATAACACTTCAAGATCTACCTTAACATTCTGAGAAAATTAGTGGTATAGATAGGTAGATGGATGAAAGAGAAAAAGAGCTGTGGCGGAAAACCCTGTCCGGTGAGAGCGCAGCTTTTGAGCAGCTGGTGCTTCCCTACCGCCGGTCTCTCCTCCATCTGGCTTACAGGATGACTGGAAACATGGAAGAAGCCATGGACATTGCCCAGGAAACATTGCTGAGGTGCTTCCGGTACCTTCACCGCTTCAACCCGGAGAGAAATTTCCGCAACTGGTTGTTCCAAATAGCAGCCAATCTGGCCCGCGACTGTTACCGGAAAAGAAGGCTGGAAACCAACGCCGGAAGGGATTGGCTCGAAAACAGGCGGGTCGACGGCAATCCTGACCCGCAAGAAATCGTAGGGACGGTTTCCAGTCAGCCCCGGACCGAAACGATTTCTGACCTCCAGCTTGATATCAACGCCTGCCTGGGAAGACTCAGCCATAAAGAAAGGCAGGTCTTTGTGCTTAGAGACCTCGAAGGTTTGAGCATTAAAGAGGCGGCCGCGCTGCTCAGAACCTCCAGTATTTCTATCCGGGTCAACCTGAGTTCAGCCAGGAGAAAAATCAGGCAGTTGATTTCCGGGCAGAAAGCCGCTGGCCGGCCAGGAGGCAAAAATGAAATGTAACTCTGTTCGCCGGCGATTGCTGCTTTACGTCTCCGGTGACCTCAACCGGCATTCTTCGTCCGCCGTGGAAAAACACCTGAGAGAATGTCCTGGCTGCCAGCAAGAATTAATTACCGTTGAAAACTCATTGGACGCTATCAGGCAGGCCGACCTGAAAGAACGCCAGAAGTTACCAGGATGGGACGAAAATCGCTGGCAGGAACTGATGGCTAAAATATCTGGAGCCCGCCGGGAGAAAAAAATGTCCTCCTGGCTGCCAGCCAGGAGCTGGAAAAAACCGGCCATAGTCGCCGCCTCTATGGCCGTACTTGTCGCAGCCGTTTTCCTCATCCAGACCCGTATAAGCCAATTCAAGCCGAGACCTGTCGAGGTGGCTGCCTCGGAAGAAAAAGCGACCATGACCGAGACCCGAGTTGAGCCGGCACCGAGAAAAGAAGCCGTTAAAATTGATAGCCAGGAAAAAGAACCCGGGCCAGAATCCAGACCGGTTAAACCGGCAGATAGAAAGTCAGCCGGGAAAAAACTATTAGCAAAAAAAGAAATTCGGGGGACCGGGTCCAGAGAAACCGATATTTTCCCTGCCGAAAAAGGCCGGGAGAAAATTACTGAAATACCGTCTGACCTAAAACCAGGTCGGGTGGAAATGGTTTTCAAGCTGCCAGAATCCGGGATCCAGGTGGTCTGGATTCTGGACAGCGAGTTTAATTTAAGAGGAGTAATCAAATGAAAAAACTTAAACTCACGAACCGACTTTTCTATCTGGTTTTTTCTCTAATTTTCTTGGCCAGCCTGAATTGGTCGCTGTTCGCTGCTCTTCCCCAGGAGGCCCAGCCCAGAGAAAAAGAAAAAAAAGAACTCAAGCAGGAAGTGGTCAAATTGCAATATGTGGAGGCTGAGGCCATGGGTAGACTGCTGGTACCTTACTGGGGTCCAGATACTCGAGCCAGCACCGACCGTAAAAGCAACGTCCTGATAATTTCTGATACACCGGAAAACCTGTCGAAAATGTTAGAAGCCATCAGGAAAATTGACGTCAAACCCAAAGATGTTGTTTTTACCGTCCAGCTAATCATCGCTGATGAAGGTGAGAAACCAACCGACCCCGAACTCAAAAACGACCCGCTGATCAAGGAATTACAAAAGTTACTCAGGTTCGGGAGCTATCAACTGCTGGATGCCGCCATGGTCAGGGCCATAGATCGACAACAGGCGATGACCAGTTTCGGTCCAAACAACCAGTTTGACATAGTACTGAAACCAGAAGTCACGGATAATCAATCCCAGGAAAATATTAAACTCAATGTCACCCTGCGGCAGGTAAAGTCTGAAAAGATGATGGCCTCATCTAACGAGAAATTCTGGGAACCCACAAGCCCGATTTATCTTATTGATAGCACCCTGAACTTAAAATCAGGAGACCGGGCCGTGGTGGGAGTTTCCCGGATGAATCAACACAGCGCGTCAGAAACGAACAAGGGCCTTATCCTGATAATATCCGGGGAGATTGTTTCATGAATTGCGGTTAAATTATAAAATAGGGAACATTTAAATTCTCTTTTTCAGCAGATACATTATGGCCTTATAAATGAAACAGGCCCCGAGCAGAAGCCAGACAAGCCGGTACCATTGAAACAGGATGAAATCGGTACCGGCTCAATTTTCAAGAATTTCTCCGCCAATCGACTAATATAACAGGCAGAAAAGATTGGCCTGACAACAAAATATTTCTTGCTATGGTCAGGTTAAATTTATTAGATTAGTTCGAAGGAGGTTGCGATGAAGAAGACGCTTGTTATTTCCCTGATTCTGTTGCTAATGGCACTGGCCGCTTCGCCGGCCCGAGCCCTGGTCACCTTTGGAGTCAAGGGCGGACTTAATAACTCCAAGATTGTTTTCAGCCCGGCCCTTGACATGCCCGGTCAGAAGTATCTCCAGGGCTACTGTTTCGGCGCTTTCCTCAGCCTCAATTTCGGGCCGATTGGCATTCAGCCCGAAGTTCTCTATTCCCGCCGCGGGATGGAAGCCCAGGTTCTGCTGGACCCGGCCGACCCGGCCTCCCTGGCCCAGGCCCGGCTCATGCTGGATTATATCGAAATACCGCTTCTGGTCAGGCTGAACATCATTCCGGCCGGGCCGGTAAAATTCTACATTTTCGGCGGCCCCTCCTACGGCTTCCTGCAAAAGGCCAAGGTCAGGATGACCTACATGGGAACGAGCGAAGAAGAAGACATCAAGAGCGATTTCAGGAACAACGCCCTGGCCGCGGTCGGCGGACTCGGCCTGGACATTAAGATACCGCTTCTGTTTAAGGTTTCGGTCGATGCCCGCTACCACTACGGGCTGGGCAACATCCTGTCGGAAGGTTCATCGGTTCCGACCGACAAGGCCCGGAATACCGGCTTCTCGGTTCTCCTGGGAATAGGTTTTTAAGACCTGCAGTCAGAACCCTTCTTTAATCCAGGCTTGAGGCCTGGCTGTTCTGGAAAAAGCAGTCTGCAATTCAAGCTTCCTCTCCAGGATAATAAGGAATTACAACCGGCTTACAATTGAAATTTTCTTAAGAGACCAGCGCGGGTAACGATCTGCCGGAAAGCCGGTGCTCTGGCTCATTCCAGAAGCTGCAACCGTCCCGAAGCCAACCCGAAGACAAGAGTTGCCTTCTGGCTGGGGCAGCACATCGGGTCGTCCGGTCCATGGGTCAACAGGTCGAGCCTGACTTTGCTTCCGGCTATGGCCAGCTTTTCTATTTCCACCCGGTCTCCCAGTTCCAGGTTATTGGTCTGCTCCAGGTCCTGGCCACGGTTGATTAGAACCGTTATCTCGTAAAATGAGCCGCTTCCCCCGAAATTGGAAACCAGGATAACCGCGGCCTCGGGCTGCCCGTCGCCGTTGAGGTCGCCCAGAGCCAGGGCCGCCAGCTTCAGGCTGACATAATCATCCAGCCCCTTCCCCGATTCATATATTCCATTCTTCAGCCTGTACCTGGAACCGTCCACCAGGCTGTATTCAAAGTTCCGGGCCAGGTTCCTGATTTCTGCCGCGGATAGAGCCCCCTGGAGCCGCGGGCTCATCGTCCCGCTTGAACCGGCAACGGTCAGCGAGAACTGAAAAAAGATAAAAGTTACCAGCATGGTCAGCCACCAGGGCCGGCTTTTAATCGCTTTTCCATGGCCAAACATCCGACCTCCAATCCTTTGGTCATCGGGCTAAAGCTGTTCCCTTTATAAACCACGCCCGGGATTTTTTCAAGACATCGCGGCGGTGATAAATTTCCCGGTTCTCATGTCAAATACCCCGCCTGGCCAGCCACCTCCATCAACCCCTGGCCGTGAACATTTTAAGGGGCCGGATCGTATTAATTATCTATGATAGAATTTCGAAGCCGTTAGTTATATGATTAGCCTCCACCCTGTGGCGCGTGGTGGCTGGATTCCACGATAGAAATCTATACTGCGGAGAAAAATAGATGATTAACCCGAACAGCAGGAAATTTCGCTTTAGGCTCAATTCGTCCGGCAAGACTGTATCCAGGGGCAGCTACCTGCTTGCCCTATCTTTTCTTGCCTGCTTGGTCCTGGCAGCCAATCTTCCCGCTCAAAGTCTTAACCTGCCGGCCCGTAACTGGGGAATCAGTCTTGGCAACTCTCAAAAATTCAACGGGCTGCGTTTCAACTTCAGGGACAGAGGAGTGGAGAGGATCAATGGAATGAACTTCACCCTCTGGAAACCGCACCGGGAAAACAGGGAGGCCGTGATTAACGGGCTGTCCTTCGGAGTGTTGCCCGGGGCAGCCAGGTTGAATGGTCTTCAACTTGGACTGCTCGGCGTGGCCGCCGGGAAAACAGCCTCCGGCCTTAACCTGGGGCTGGTCGGCACCGGTAGCGGAGAAAATCTATATGGTCTGAATATCGGTGGGGTGGGAGCCGGCGCCGGGAATAATGTGGCCGGGCTGGGCCTCGGGGCCGGAGAGAACCTGACGGGGCTCAATCTGGCTGGCCTCGGTCTGGGCGCAGGTGAGAACGTCACCGGGCTGAACCTCTCGGCCGGCGGAGTCGGAGCCGGAGAGAACCTCAAGGGCCTGACCCTGGCTGGCCTGGGCGCAGGAGCCGGGGAAAATCTTTATGGTTTAACCGTAGCCGGACTTGGAGCCGGAGCGGGTGAGTATCTCAGAGGTATCATCGTGGCTGGAATCGGGGCCGGAGCCGGAAAGAAAATAACCGGCCTGGTGACTGCCGGCCTGGGTGCGGGAGCACCCGAGGTTGAAGGTCTCATGATATCCGGACTGGTGGCCGGCGGGAAAGAATTGACCGGAATCATGGTCGCCGGCGGCCTGGTCAGATTATCAAGGGAGGGTGAACTAAGGGGACTGGCCCTGAGTTCTTTTAACTACCTGACGGGCACCCTGAGGGGAATTTCAATTGGCCTGGTCAATTACGCCTGGAAGGTGGATAAGGGCTTCCAGCTCGGCCTGGTTAACATAATACGAAGCAATCGTGGCTGGACCAGGGTTCTTCCGGTTTTCAACACCAGCTGGTAAACCGGCTTACCGAAAGACCGGCTGGAGATAATAGTAACCGCGGATAAATCCGACTCCCTTCCGGAGAGCAAGCAGCCAGTAAGAATCCTGACAATTCCATCCCCTTTCTGCTCACCCGCCTGTCGCCTCTGTATCTACCGGCCCGGATTAGCCTTCAGGACTCCGGTACCCGGCCCGACTGCGCCCCCAACCTACCCAACAACCTGGATTGGCCATTTATTGGCTGGAAATTCAGCCTCATTGCCTATAAAATCAATAATCATGGACAAGCCAACCGTGGTCATCAGTGCCTGCCTCAACGGCTATTTCAACCGCTATAACGGCGGCACGGTCAGCGACGATGACGTTAATGCCCTCAAGCCAAGGTTCGAGCTGATAACTGTCTGTCCCGAAGTGGAAATAGGCCTGGGCATTCCCCGCAAGACGGTCAGCCTGTTCAAGCTTGGCGACCGGGTTGAGGTCATTCAGCGGGAGACCGGGCTCAACGTAACCCAGAAACTCCTGGACTATTCGGAGAAAACCATAAATAACCTGCCGGAGGTGGACGGCTTCATTCTCAAGGCCAAGTCTCCCAGCTGCGGTGTTAAGAGCGCCAAGGTCTTCGGCAACCGGGAGGGCACCAACATCCTGGGCAAGGATGACGGTCTCTTCCCGGCCACGGTCAGAAGGCTGCGCCCCCACCTTCCGCTGATTGACGAGGGACGGCTCAATAACCGCGAGCTGCGCTGGGAATTCCTGGCCCGGGTTTACCTGCACTTTCTCTTTCGTAAGTCAAGCCGGGATATAAAATCTCTCTTGGACTTCCATTCCCGGGCCAAGTACCTGCTGATGTCAATCTGCCAGAAAGACCTGCAGGACCTGGGCCGGATTCTGGCCGCCCACCAGAAGGGCAATTTTGAGCAAACCCTGGAAAACTACCGGCAGACTTTTTACCAGATTTTAAGCCGGCCCATCAGGAAATCGAACCTGCTCAACGCCCTGAACCACATGTTCGGGTATGCCTCACCCAAACTGATCCCGGGCGAGAGAAAGCACTTCCTGAAGCTCCTCCAACAATACCGCTCCGGCCAGACTGATTTTGTAACAATCATTGAGTTCCTGCGAGCCTACGGTTACCGTTTTAACCTGCAGTATCTGCTGGACCAGTACCTGCTGACCCTGGAGTGAGCGCCGGCCTGCATCTGAAAAGACGCGTATTTATAGCAATCAATTTATCAATTAAAATACAGCCTCAAACGGAAGAAAATTAACAGGTTGACGTCTTAATAGGAAATTTGGCTGAGGAAGAGGTCGGAAGACAAGATGAACAGAAGCAAAGGTTTTCTTATCCTGGTGATTATCCTGGTCTTACAGGTCCTGGCTCTGCCGGCCCAGGACAGGTCCAAAGTCTTGGAAATAAAAAGAACAGACCGGCCCCCCCGAATAGACGGGCAGCTGGATGACGACTGCTGGCAAAATCTCCAGCCTGTTTCCGGGTTTATCCAGTACAATCCCGTCAACGGGGCCCCGGCCTCCGAGGAAACCTATGTCTGGGCCACTTACGATGACAGGTACATCTATTTTGCCTTCCTGATGAAGGACTCCGACCCCGACCGGATCTGGGCCGAACTCACACCCCGGAACGAATTCGAGAACAACGATTCCATCCAGGTCATCCTGGATACCTACAACGACAAGAGGACCAGCATTTCCTTCACTCTCAACCCCAAGGGGGTCCAGAAAAACTCGGTCGAAACCATCTGGAAATCAGGCGCAAAAATCAGGGAGGACGGCTGGTCGGCCGAGATGGCCATCCCCTTCAAGTCCCTTCGTTTCTCCACCGCCCCCGAGCAGGTCTGGGGAATAAACTTTTCCCGGTACATTCACCGGCTAAACGAAACTGACTACTGGACCGAGGTCAAGAGGGACCTGCCCCGCCTCCACCAGATGGCCGAGTTAAGGGGACTCAGTGGAATCAAGGCCGGTCACAACCTGGAAATCTTTCCCTATGCCGGGGTGCGTTCTTCTCGCTGGGAGGATGAGAAGGACGACAAGCTGGCAGTGGGAGTGGACGTGAAATACGGGATCCAGCCCAACCTTTACCTTGATGTCACGGCCAGTCCCGACTTCAGCCAGGTCGAGTCCGACCCGTTTCTCTACCAGCTCTCACCGTACGAAAACTACCTTCAGGAAAACCGCCCGTTCTTCACCGAGGGCAGCCAGTACTTCAGCCTGGCCACCGACACCAGCATTTTCTATTCGCGGCGAATCAGGGACCCGAGGCTGGCCGCCAAGATTTCGGGCAAGACTGGCAAGTATTCCTTCGGCATACTGGGCGCCCTGAACAAGACAGACTATGGTTCATCCAAGTTCGGGGTCTTCCGCCTCAAGCGAGACATCTTCAAGAACTCCCAGATTGGAATCTATTACACGGGAGTCGATGAGCAGGACTCAACCAGCCAGAACCTGGCCTTTGATTACAGCTTCAACTTCAAGGATATCTATTATATTCGGGGAGCCAGCATTTTCTGTTTCAACTCGGACGGCGACAATTCCAGAAATGGAATACACCAGATCGAGTTCCAGCGTGAGCCCGATGCCGGGCTGCAGCTGGCCGCCGGCTTTGAACGGATAGAAGATAACGCCAGGCTCAGGGCGGGCTACCTCAACCGGGTTGATTTCCAAGCGCTGGAGGCCATGCTGGGCTATGCCTGGCGTTTCAACCGGGGCACGGTCCAGAGGGTCAGCTGGGACATCTCGGGCAATGTTAATCAGGACTCCTACGGTCGAAAAGTGAGCGAGCAGCTGGAGTTCATGATGTTCTGGGACCTGTTCAACCGGATCGAATTCCACTACGGAGTTTTCACCGGGAAGAGCCAGTACCAGGTTCTGACACCGGAAGATGACCTGGTCTGGAACGGCGAATTTCTGAAAAATTATGGAGCCAACTTCGACTTCGACTGGGAAAGAGGCGGCTTCCTGAAAGAAATAAGCCTGGAGAGCAGCTGGCAGAAAAGGGGCATCTACAATGAAGACTTTACGGCTGTAAGTCCCGGGAGCCAGCTCAGCCTGGAAGGCAGTATCTCCTTGAAACCCAGGAGCAACATCGAACTGTCCTTCGGCGCGGATTACATCAGGCAGCTGCTGTCAGCTACCGAGGAAGAGGTATTCGAGGGGCTGACCTACGAAGCCTCCCTACATTACCAGATAACTCAAAAACTCTTTCTCAGCACCATGCTGCTGGGCGAAACAAGGGAGAACCAGTACAGCTTTGATTTCCTGGCCGGCTATTACCTCGGGGCCGGAAGCATCATCCAGCTCAGCTTCAAGAAAAGCCAGCGGCGAGAGTTCCTGGAGACAGAAAGAGGGCATTCCACCACCCTAAAGGTATCCTACCTCTTCAGGATCTAAGAGCGATTGGTCAGTTTCCAAGCGGGATACCCGAACACGGGTCCACTCTGCTTGTACCCATTAATCAAAGAGCTGTTTTGATTTCTTTGAAGTTCTGGCTTTTCTCTGATTCCGGGGAGATTTAACGTTTTGCCCGGCCAGGCTTATTGCCTGATCTGCCCAACCTCTGCCCCGTTCCTGCCGGCATGACTATTATCTTTTTTCCCCTTCCATAAAGCTCGGCCCGCCCCTGACAGTACAAGAGCCCGACCAGGGCCGCGCTGACCGCATCCAGCTCGTCAGCTGACAGCCGCGGCCAGGGCTTTGCTTCCGGGCCAAGACAGAGGCTAAATTCTTTCCGTGACAGCTTTTCCAGGCCCCGGGCCAGCTTTTTCCTGTCCTGGCCGGCCCTGGGCAACCCCCAGATATCCTGGGCTCCTCCCGGATATATTTCTATCACCTCATACCCCGACCGGAGAAACTCTGATTTCAACTTCAGGCCCCTCTGGGTCAGAGCGCGCATCGGGCCCAGGGTTATGGGGAAGAAGCGGATGCCACGCTTTCTCAGCTCCAGGTCACAGCTCCGGAAATGACCACCCCTCCGGTCCTCGATGTCTCGCCGGCCGGGAGGCAGGCTCAATGGGGCATCGATGGCCACGAGCAGCGGGTCGGCTTTCCGCACTGCCTCGAAGATTTCCTGGTCGGTGAAAAGAACCGAGGTGAAAATTGCCCTGCCCCTGATAAGGCAGAAGCCCGTTGGCCTGTGCGGAGAACCGGCCAGGTCGAGGCCCACAATTCTGATCAGGCGGGTTGTCATCGGGATGGCGCCTGGGGTTTATCTCCGGCCGCTTCAGTAGATAACAAGCCTTAAGGCCTCCACCGCCCTGTCCGGGAAATAGCGGCCCTTGAGTTTCTGCAGATCTTCCAGCGAAGAAATTTCTTCAGGGCCAACCCTGACCTTCCCCTGCCGGGCCATCCTGACATACAGCTCGGCCAGGGCAATGATGGCCGCTCCCACCGGGATGGAGTTCAGGCTCTTGTCCATCTCCCCGGCTTTTTGCCGGTAATGAACATAATAACTCTGAAGGAGCGGCTGAATTTCGGTCAGGATGAGGGCCGCGGTTTTCAGCATTATTTTTTCCCGGTCGTTCAGCTGGAGCTGGGCCAGGCTTTCCTGCTCCATGTACCGGGTGGTCTGGCTGAACAGTGGCAGACAGTTCTGGAGTTCCGGGATATCGCTCAGCAGGGCAGCCGATTTTATGTTCTCCACTTCCACCTTGTTTATCTCCATGACGGAAGCAATTTTACCGGCCAGTTCCGAGACCTGCTCGGCCTGGGATTTACCCTCCTCGCCCACCTCCAAGTATTTCAGGACGATGGACAGGATGCCGGCATAGGCCCTCTTCAAGTTGAAGACTTCCTTTTCTCGCTTCTCGCTCAGCACCCCGACAATCCAGGCCGTGAGCATCAGGAAGACCGCCCAGGAAATGAGGAAAATCAGGTCGTCCCGGTTCAGACCGAGCTGAATCCCGAAAACCTGCCGGGAAAAAACCAGGTAAAGGGCTTCCAGCAGGATGCAGCTGATGGCTATGGTCACCGCCCGACGGCGGCCCAGGTAATAGCCAGAAAAAATTACCGGCAGAAAGAAAAAATTCAGCAGGTACGGTTTGTAATGAACCAGGATGTTGGTGGCCACTATGGCCAGGACGATGATGATGGCGATGATGGTTTCAAAACGCTGACCGGAAAAAACCTTCTTGCCTGCTACGGGCATCTTCCCTCCTGTTACCCTGCCCGATTGCCAGCCAATCCTTCTGGCCCCGCTTCCCGGTTTTTATATAGCATTAAATTAATCATAAAATCAACAGGAATCTTTACTGAAAGTAATCCGGAGAGGGGGACTGAAATCCGAACACCGGCCAGATAGTAACTTCGGTCAGCCTGCCCGGGAGCCCGCCCCGGTAAAAGTAACCTTGGCCCGGGTGACCAAACTTCCACGGCCGGGAAAATACCAGAAGTCAAGAAGGGCAGGTCAGCAGGGTCAAAGAAAACCAGTTTAGTCAAATAAATGGAGAGCCGGTTCGGCTGAAAGACTGTCGTGCTTAAAATTTATATTTCAGGCTGACAGAAATAACCGGCCCGATGAGCTCCCATTTGAAATCGGTTTCCAGTCCCTCGCTATTAACGAAGGTCAGGTTCTGTCCCACTGTGGTGGAATCCAGTGAATCGCTTTTTATCTTGAAGGCCTTGACCGTGCCAAAGGGCACCCTGATATCACCGCTCAGATAGAACCTCGAGGAGACGGCCAGGTCGGCCCCGAGGTTGGCATGGGGAAAGATATTCTGGGAGGTGGCCACGATCTTCCGGTCGCCCTCGGATATCTTGATCAGGTTCTCCAGCCAGCGCCACCTTTCGGTAATTACCGCCCGGTTGAAATAATAGCCGGCTCCGCCACCCAGGTAAACCCTCACGGTGGTGATGGGAAGATTGATCCTGATGGTCAGCAGCAACGGCAGGCTGGACAGCCCGACCTTGCCCTGCTGGGCCACTTCAATCGCCACCTGGTCCACCGTCCCGCTGACGTTGAGCTCGCTCTGGACATTCTTGAAAATATACTCGGCTCCCAGGGCCACAAAAAATTGTGGCCCGGCCTTGAACTCCAGTTCGCCGCCGAAGGAAAACGTTCCACTTATTTCGGCCAGGTTCCGGCTGGTCCCGGCCAGGCCGAGTTCAGCCAGGAAATCCGAGAGCTGTTTCAGGCTGGCATTGACCGCCGGGACGTATTCCTTGTTAAAGGTGGTGGAAGAAGGAACGTAATAGCTGCCGCGCAGCGAAAAGGTCAGCCGGGGCTCCGCCCCTATGGCCGCCGTGGCGAGTATCAGAAAAGCAACCAGCAGTGCTCTTATTTTCTTCATCCTGGCCTCCACGATAATTCCTTATTTCCCCAGCTTGTTCTTGATGGCCTCAGACAGCTTTTTCAGTTCCAGCCGCTGTCCCTGCTCTCCGGTCCCGCTCCCGGTGGATTCAGTAATGGGCCCGTAGACCACCAGGTTATTGTTTTCATTCTTTTCCTCTATCTCGTTAT
>JABLWX010000018.1 GCA_013178315.1 Candidatus Aminicenantota bacterium | reverse complement strand
TGCCCACCGGGTTCTGGTTCTGGCTGAGATACTGGACAAAGGCCAGAAGCCGGGTGGAATCGGCCGCCAGATTGTAACTGAGACTCCTCGTTTCCAGGAGTGTTCCCAGGCTCTGGCCGTCGGGTGACAGATAATAAGCTATCTTGTAATTACCTTTAAGTTCCCCGTCGCCGTCATTGATCATCTTCAGGAAACCGCTCAGGATTATGGTCCGGCCCAGGAACCGGGAAACTTTCAGGCTGCTCCATTCCCCGGTCAGGTCGGAGAGAGGATATGGCCCGAAGACGGCCACGGCCGTTTTATCGCCATCCATTATGAAGCTGATGGTCTTGGATGTGCCGGAAATATCTCCCTGCCAGCTGTCAAAACCCGAGAATTCATCCGGCGTGGCTGTCAGCTTGACCAGGGTGCCGGCCGGGTAGGTGACCGAGCAGACTTCACCGCAGTTTATTTCTTCATCATCGCTGGTCACGGTGCCATTGCCCGGGCCCGACTTGAGCACGGTCAGGGTATAGGTATCTTCGGCCGGGACGAACTTGGCCGTAATCGATTTATCAGAATCCATGACAATCTTGATGGGATTATCAGGGCCGGTCACATCCCCGCTCCAGCCGCCAAAGACCGAGCCCTCACCCGGGGTGGCGGTCAGGGTAACAGTATATCCTTCATCATACGATTCCGAGCAATCGGACCCGCAATCTATTCCGCCGTCCTTGCTGCTGACCAGTCCGCTGCCCGTTCCAGCCCTGCTGGCTGTGAGCTCGTAGCTGCCGACTGCGGCAAACCGGGCCACGAACACGTCGGTTCCGCTGATTTCCTTGTCATAGGTATCATTGGTCACCGGGAAAGCCGAAGATTGAGTATAGCCGGTTACATAGACATTCCCCTGGGCATCAAGGGCCAGGCCATAGGCCAGGTCATCGGCCGCCCCGCCGAGAAAGGTGGAGGCCAGAACCGCGCCCAGCTTGACCGACAGCTTGGTGACCACGGCATCCCAGCCGCCATTGTGGCTGGGGTCGTAGGTGCTGATGGTTATTGGATACCCGGCCGACCTGCTCCACCCCGCCAGGTAAGGATTTCCGCGGCCATCCACCACCAGGGCCCGGCAGCGGTCATCGGACACACCACCCACGAAGGTGGAGCCGATGAGAGAACCCAGGGAGCTCTCAAACTTGCTGACAAAGATATCGGTCAAACCGGCAAAGGTGGTGTCATAAGCACCCTCGGTGACCGGGAAATCGCTGCTGCTGGTGTACCCGGCGACATAAACAGCCGGGTTGACCGCCCCGTCAAGGGCCAGTGCATAGAGGTAATCGGCCCCGCTACCCCCGATATAGGTTGAAGAATATACAAAGTCAAGCATCGGGCTGAGATGCAGCACGAATCCGTCGTAGTCTCCGTTATAAGTTCCGTCAAAAGCGCCGGCGGTGACCGGAAAATTGGCCGACCGGGTGCGCCCGGCCACCCAGAAATGACCGAGGCCATCGACCGCCACGGCCGAGGCAATGTCATAATCACCGCCACCGATAAAGGTGGCCGCGGCCAGGCTATCAAGCCCACCGCCAAGGATGGCCACGAAGGCATCCTGGCTCCCATTAAGGCTGGTGCTGTAAGTCCCTGCGGTGACCGGAAAATTGGCTGAATCTGTCATTCCACCAATGATCACGGCATTTTGGGCAGGTAGCAGGGCCAGGGCTGCTGAGTAATCTGTCCCGCTTCCCCCGAGGTAAGTTGAGCCCAGCAGCAGGTCCAGGTCGGGTGCAATCTTGACCACAAAAGCATCATACTCTCCCCCCAGGTACTGAGTCTGGAAAGCCCCGGGAGTTACCGGGAAGTCCCGGGAGGAAGTGATACCTGTAAGATATACATTGCCTTCCCCGTCCAGGCTCAGTCCGTTGACATAATCGGCTCCCTGGCCGCCCAGATAGGTAGAAGCTTCAAGCTGGGTCAGGGAATTGTTGAGCCTGGAAATGAAAATATCATAACTTCCGTTGGCGGAAGTATCGATTACACCGGTAGTGGTTGGAAAATCGGATTGAAGAACGGATACGGTATAGCCGGCTACATAGACCTGGCCTTCGGCATTGACGCTGAGGCAGTATCCGCGATCGTTGCCGGTACCTCCGACATAAGTGGAAGCGGAAAGAGTGCTCAGGGCCGGGTCGATGACCAGGGTATGATCCGGGTTGTAGAGACCGCGGATTCTGAACCCGTACTCATCCCGGGCCCTGACCTCGTAGGCCACCTCCACGTATTCCCGCCGGCCATCGATTTCCTGGTAGCCCACCGGTTTAACCATCTCCAGCGCTCCGGCCGCTGTGTGCAGAACCAGACGGCCTTCATCCGAAAGGCTGAGAGCTTCCACTCCTTCAACCTTAATATTTATGTCCTGAACCCTGGAGCCCGGGCGCAGGTAGAAGAACTTCTCGACGTTCCCGCCCGAGGCCCAGAGTTCAACTTCTATTCCCGGATAAACTTCGCCCAACCCGACGGAATTAAAGCCGGCAAGCTTGCTCTTCCAGGCTCCTGAATTCTGCCCGCGAAAATAGGCTACCCGGGTACCAGCCGGCTGCTTGCCGGACAGGGCAAAAACCGCCGGTTGTCCATTAGCGCTCAGGAATCTCTCCTTGAAGACCAGGAGCCGGGCCCTGTTCTGAGCAGCTGCCGGAAGATCTGTATCCCCGGCCTTGACTTCAGCCTGACCGGGGTTGAAAGACAGAAGGCTGAATATCAATTCCCGGTCGGTCACGGCCAGGGCACCGGTGAACAGGTCTGCCCTGAACCTCAGCTGGCTATCCCATTGTCCTTCATTTGGCACAAAGGGAAGAGAAATCCCGGCCAGGGCCACCCGGGGAGTCGTGACGGGTTTTTCGTTTGCGGTTGAGGTGGAGACAGTCCTGAACCCCATCAGAATAAGGGCGGCCAGGACCGCAGCCGAAGCCACCAGGCCAACCAACCCGAAAACTCGTCCTCCGGTTACCGGTTTTCCCTTTCCAGATTTCATGCTCAACCTTCCTGACATTATTTCTAGGCAGGCACCGGTCTGGTGCGACCGGCCCGCTTTATCAATTATAATAAACTATAACCGGGCAAAACAGATGCACATTCTCCGGCAGCAGCCCGGCGTCCAGGCAAGCACCTTCAGAACACCAGGAACGGATATTATATCTATTTTCGGCGAAAAAATCTCATTTGCGGGATAAATTCCACTGCCGAAACCCACGAGATAACTTTTTGACTTTTTACGTCGTTTTAAAGTAATATAAATTTAAATCGGCTACAGGCGGAAAAAATGAGCAAAAGGTCAAAGCCCCTGGTCATTACGCTTATCACTATTATTGTTCTTACCCTGGGTGCCTGGCTGCTTTTGAAAAAAACGCCCGGGGGGAGTCCTGGAAGCAGGGAATCCGCTTCGGCTACCGCCGCGACAGAAACGCAGACCGCGGCTCCCCTGCCGGTCAAGGTGGCCACGGCCCGGGTGGCTGACCTGGAAAAAAGGATAAAGTCTCCGGGCGAAGTCTTCACCGAGAGAAAAGTTGTCCTGAAGGCCGAGGTCAAGGGAGTGCTTAAAAAGCTCAACATCCAGGAAGGCCGGGCGGTGCGCGCCGGGGAAGTCCTGGCCGAGCTCGACGACACACCCTACCGTCTGCAACTGGAGCAGGATGAAGCCACCCGGCTTAAAGCCCTGTCGGAGCTGCTGCTGGACCGTTTTTTCCAGCAGCCAGACCTCAGCGGAAGCCCCGAAGACCTGGAAAAGCTTAAAAAAGCGGAGGAAACCTTTCTCCAGGCCGAGGCCGCCCACAGCCAAGGTCGAATAAGTCAGGCCGAGCTGGACCGGGCCCGACGGGAATATGAACTGGCCCTGATCGGTAGCGGTCTAAAGAGGGATGAAATAATTGCCGCTTCCAAGGGACTGACCCAGGCCGAGGTCAGCGTCAAGAGAGCCAGGATGGAACTGGAAAAGACCAGGATCACCGCCCCATTTTCCGGGGTGGTCACCCAGATAAAAGTAGCTCCGGGAGAGAACATCGAGACCGGGCGGGAAATATGTACCCTGGTCGACCTCAGCCAGCTTAAAATTGAAGCCAGGGTTCTGGAAACCCTGATCGGCAAGGTCAAGCTCGGCCGGGAAGCCGATGTCCGTTTCTCGGCTTACCCGGGAAAGGTTTTCCCGGGCCGGGTGGCAGCCATCAGTCCGCTGGTTAGCCCGACGGAAAAGACCTGCAGCGTTTTCATTCACCTGGACAATCCATCGGGAGAAATAAAACCCGGCATGCATGCCGAGGTGGAAATAGTTTCCGAGGTTTTCCCCGGCCGGTTGCTCGTACCACAGGCGGCAGTCCTGGTCCGGGGTGGCCGACCGCTGGTTTTCGTTATAGAAAACGGCCTGGCCAAGTGGCGTTACATCCAGACCGGGGAAGAAAACGAGGAGTTCGTGGAAGTACTGGACGGGGTTAAGGAAGGGGAACAGGTCATCGTCGAGGGACACCTGACGCTGGCCCATGACTCGCCCGTCCGGGTGGTGGAATGACGAACCCGAAGCGGGAGAAGCGACCATGAACCCCGCCCGATTTTCCATAGAGCGACCGGTCACCACCCTGATGTTTTTCATCGCCATCATTCTGCTGGGGGTGGTCTCTCTCGGTCATCTCAGTATCGACCTTCTTCCTTCCATCAGTTATCCGCGCCTGTCGGTCATCACCCAGTATCCGGGAGTGGCCCCGGAAGAAGTGGAAATGCTGGTCACCGTTCCCCTGGAAACCTCGGTCAGCCGGATTCCCGGGTTGCGCCGGGTGGAATCAGTTTCCAAGGAGGGTTTTTCCTTCATCAGCCTGGAGTTTACCTGGGGCACCGACATGGACTTTGCCCTGCTCCACACCCGGGAGAGACTGGACTCGGCCCGGGACAGCCTGCCCGAGGGCTGCGAAAAGCCGGTCATCATCTCGCTCGACCCCCAGAGCAGTCCCATCATGACCCTGGCCCTGACCGGGGAGCGGAGCCTGCTGGAGCTCAAGGAACTGGCCGAGGAATTGATCAAGCCTAGGCTGGAGCAGATTGAAGGAATCGCCGCGGTGGAAATCACCGGCGGCGTGGAAAGAGAAATCCAGGTGGAGGTGGACCCGGAAAAGCTGGCCGCCTATGGCCTGAACATAGAAACCGTCTCACAGAAGATAGCCAGTTTTAACCGCAGCCTGCAGGGCGGGACCATCCTCAAGGGAAAGTTCATCTATTCTCTCAGGATCGCCGGAGAGTTCAGCCGGGTCGGCGAAATTGCAGACATCCCGGTCAAGTTTACCGGGGACGGGGGCGTGGTCCTGTTGAAGCATATCGGCCGGGTGGTGGATACCATCAAGGAACGGGAGGGAACCACCCGGTTGAATGGGCGGGACAGCATCGGGCTGCTGGTCAGAAAAGAATACGGGACCAACACGGTCAAGGTCACCCGGGCCGCCAGGGAAGTCATTGAGCAAATCAGGAAGGAAAACCCGGAGATAAATCTCGAGGTCATCTCAGAGCAGGCCGGTTACATCCAGAGCGCCATAGACTCCACCAGGGAAGAGATTATCCAGGGAGACATCCTGGCCTTCCTGACCCTGCTGATTTTTCTGCAGGAATGGAAGTCGC
Source organism: Candidatus Aminicenantota bacterium (assembly GCA_013178315.1). Classification (GTDB taxonomy): domain Bacteria; phylum Acidobacteriota; class Aminicenantia; order Aminicenantales; family Saccharicenantaceae; genus Saccharicenans. The sequence continues at coordinate 1,645 of JABLWX010000018.1, read as the reverse complement.
CGCTGATCATAGGGACGGTCATCCCCATCTCCATCATCGGAGTTTTTAACATTCTTTTTCTTCGCGACATCACGCTGAACCTGATGTCGCTGGGAGGCCTGGCCCTGGGAGTGGGCATGCTGGACGATACGGCCGTGGTGGTTTCGGAAAATATCTTCCGGCACCGCCAACTGGGAAGGCCGGTCAGGGAAGCGGCCAGCCTGGGCACCCGCGAGGTTATCAGCCCGGTGGTGGCTTCGGTCCTGACCACCATCGTGGTTTTTCTGCCGGTGATCTATGTCAAAGGCCTGGCCGGGCAGCTGTTCAGGGACACGGCCCTGACCGTAACCTATACCCTGCTTTCGGCCCTGCTGGTCTCGGTCACCCTGCTGCCGATGCTGGCCTCGCGGGAAAGATTGATGTCCTGGCCGGACAGAGTCCTGCCCCGCTTCAATTTCCTTGGCTTCAGGAAAATTCAGACCGAAGCCGGAGCAAGGGGCTGGTGGTTCTACCCCTGGCTGGGTCTCAAGTTCATCCTGTACAACCTGGTCTTGCTGGTATCCTGGTTGCTGGCCACGGCGGCCAGGGGAGCCGGCTGGGTTCTGGGCCGGATTTTCGGCTTGATCTCAGGCCTGCTGAAACCAGTTTTCGAGGCCAGCTTCCGGTTCTTTAACAGGATCTACCAGAAATTCGTCGACCGTCATTCTCTCTTCCTGAACTGGTCGCTCGACCACAAGAAAACGACCTTCTACCTGGCTGCAGTTCTTTTCTCGCTGATCCTGGTGCTGGGCCTGGTCCTGCCGCGGGAACTGATGCCGCCCATCAGGACCTCAAGTTTCAACCTCAGCCTGAAGACCCCCGCCGAATATTCGCTGCCCCAGACCGAAGAAATCGTTTCGCTGGTTGAAAACTGGCTGCGCCAGCAACCGGATTGCCGGAGGGTCTTTTCCCAGGTAGGAATAATTTCCAGCAGCGAATCCTTCCGCCCGGATGTCTCGGTCAATTCGGCGGTGGTGACGGTTGAGGCCAGGAACTCCAGGGCGCTGGAGGGACTGATGGCCGGGACCAGGAAATACCTGTCCGGTTTCCCGGAACTATCCTATTCCGTCAGCCGGGAGCAGACCACCCTGGGCGAATTCCTGGCCCTGACCTCGGGCCAGATCGTGCTCAAGGTCAAGGGCCAGAACCTGGACATCCTGAGGCGGATGGCCCAGGAGTTTGCCGCGAAATTGCAGACCGTGCCCGGCCTGACCGATGTCAACCTCAACCTGCAAAAGGGAAAACCCCAACTGTTGATAAGAATAAACAGCGAAGCCCTGGCCCGGTATCCCAACCTGTCCCCCGGAGAGCTGGCCAGCTTCCTGGTCCAGGCCATCAGGGGAACGCTGGCCACCAGGTACCGGGAAATGGAAAAGAAGTACGATGTCCGGGTCTGGCTGGAGCCCGAATCCAGGAAGACGGTCGACCGGGTTCTCGATTCCTTCTATCCTTTCGGTCAATCGCTCATACCGCTGCGGGAACTGGTCAGCTACGAACTGGTGGAGGGGCTTAATGAAATCAGGCGAGAAAACCTGGAACGGGAAATCCTGATCACGGCCAACCTCAGGGGCCGGAAGTTCAGCCGGGTGGTCCCGGATATCCAGGGCCTGATCCAGCAGATGAACCT
>JABLWX010000017.1 GCA_013178315.1 Candidatus Aminicenantota bacterium | reverse complement strand
GTATAACCTTTTCAAGCATAAGGTCTACGGGCTGGCCTTCAACCTGACTCGCGACCACCAGATGGCCGAGGACCTGACACAGGATATTTTCCTGAAGGTTTTTTCCTCGATAAAGTCGGTGGACCGACCGGAGTTGTTTCCGGCCTGGGTCTACCGGATAGCCCTGAACACCTGCTACAGCCACCTGAGGCGGGAAAAAGTCTATGATGAAAAACTGGAAATGATGGCCCCGGAGGATGAAAGCCAGGCTGATAGCGCCTTCGATTCCCGCCACGATGACCTGGCCAGGGCTGTTAAGGAGGCGGTGGCCAGGCTGCCGGAGAGGTTGCGGACGGTTTTCCTCCTTCACGAGGTAGACGGCTTGACCCACGAGGAAATCGCCGAGACTCTCGGCTGCCAGGTAGGGACTTCCAAGTCCCAGCTTTTTAAGGCCCGGATGAAACTCCGGAAAATCCTTAAGAAGCAGCAGCTCTTGAAAGGAGCAGGCAGATGAAGTGCAGCAATGCTCAGCGTCTTATCAACGAGCTCCTGGATGGAGAACTCCGGGAGAAGGACCGCCAGGAGCTCCAGGGTCATCTCGAGAAATGCGCCCGCTGCCGGCAACTGCATGAAGAGCTGGCGAGTATAAAAGAAAAGATTGTACCGGCAGCCAAGATGGGACCTTCGGAGCGAGTCTGGGAAAACTTAAGGAACCGCCTCCAGGCCGAAATCATCCCGCAGCTTCAAGCTGAAGCGACCGGGCCGGGACAAGAACGAACCCGGCGCAGAATCGCCGACTTGTTTCGCGCCCCGGCCCCGGCTTTCAAGTATGCCCTGGCCACCCTGGTCCTGATGGCCTTTATCGCCGGCGCTTTTTTCCTGGGACGGTACTACCAGAAGTCCGGTCAACCGGAACTCCAGGTGGCTTCCCGGAACCCGGCCATTCAGAAGCTTCAGGAAGCCGAGTTCTATTACCAGAAGGCGGTGCAATCGCTGACCCAGGCCCTGGAATCCTCTGAAAACGGCCTGCCACCCGAGATGGCGGAGATCCTGCAGGCCAACCTTGGCCTTCTGGACCGCACCATCGACCTGGCCAGGCAGGCGGTCAACGAGCAGCCCGACAACCTCCAGGCCCGGGAATACCTGCTGAGCGCTTACAGCTCCAAGGCCAGCTTCCTGAACACGATGCTGGAAACCAAGAAGTCGCTCACCGCTTCAGGGCTGGAAAAGTTATAAGAACGAGATTTGATTAAAGGAGATTAAATATGAGAAAAAGAGAATGGAAAAGGTCAAAAGAATTAAGGCTCGGCCTGGCCCTGATGCTTGGCCTGTTGCTCATCGGGCCCCTGCTGGCCGGGGATACCTACCAGGAGAAATTCGAAAAAACAGAAAGACTGGCCAGGGATGGCCGGGTAGCCATCAGCAACGTTTCAGGTGACATCAAGGTCATGGTCTGGAAAGAAGAGGCGGTAAAGATTGAAGCCGTGAAATCGGCCACCGCTTCGAGCCAGGCCAAGGCCAAGGAAAGTGCCGATAAAGTAACCATTGAAGTTACCACGGAGCCCGGCCTGGTCAGGATTGAAACCAGGTACCCGGAATCCAGACGGTGGTTCGGCGGCGACTCCAATGTCAGCGTCGATTATACCCTGTGGATCCCGGACCAGGCCTCCTTTGAGAGCAAGTCGGTCAGCGGTGATGTCGAGGTGGAAAAGGCTGGCGGTCCAGTCAGGGTTAGCACCGTAAGCGGTAGTGTGACCGTCCTGGGCGGGAAGAAGTCCATTTTGGCCAAGGCCGTCAGCGGCGACATCAGGGTGACAGAGGCCGAAGGCGATCTGGAACTTAATTCCGTTTCCGGCGATATCAGGGTCAGCAAGGTTAGAGGCTCGGTGGATGCCGAGGTGGTCAGCGGTTCAGTCCGCCTGGAAGACATCTCCGGGGCCCGAAGGGTTGCGGCCAAGTCCATCAGCGGCACCGTGGAGTACCGGGGACAGCTCTTGCCTGATGGAAACTACAGGTTTTCCAGCCACTCCGGTGAAGTCAGGCTGTACTTGCCGGCTGATTCTTCCTTTGAGCTGGAAGCTTCATCCTTCAGCGGTACAGTCAGCACCGACTTCCCGGTGGAAGTCATGGGCAAGCTAAACGGCAAGAGCATCCAGGGAAGAGTTGGGAAAGGCGGAGCCGAGGTTGTGGCCAAGGCTTTCAGCGGCAGCGTGGAAATCAGAAAGGGAAGCTGATAGAAAAGTTACCGGTGCCGGCTTGAGTGCCGGTTAATAAGGCAGCTCACAAGGGCGGGCTAACCCCCGCCCTTTTTTTTCTGATAAAATAGCCCGAGATGATAGCTCTGCAGGGCAAAGGATTTGACGTCATCCTGGTCAGCGGGGACCCCTATGCCGATCATCCCCTGTCGCCGGTCGGGGTAATTGCCAGGGTGCTGGAGGCCAAGGGATATAAAGTCGGGGTCATCGAAAAGCCCGACTGGACTTCGGACGATGACTTCTTGAAACTCGGCCGGCCTCGGCTTTTCTTCGGGGTGACCGCCGGGGCCATGGACAGCTGCCTGGCCAATTACACCCCGCTTCTCCGCCGCCGGGAAAAGGACGAACATGTCCCTTATAGTTCCGGCAAGCCCGACCGGGCGGTCGTAGTCTATTGCAACAGGATAAGAAAGTTATTCCCTGGGACTCCGATAGTAATAGGGGGAATTGAAGCTTCCCTGCGCCGCTTCGCCCACTACGATTACTGGGAAAACCGGGTGAGGCGCTCGATCCTCCTGGACAGCCGGGCCGATATCCTGGTTTTCGGACCGGGTGAGCTCCAGGCCCTTGAAATTGCCGGACGCCTGGACTCGGGGCAGGCCCTGGAAGGCATCCGGGGCACGGCCATCATCAGCCGCGAGCTCCCGCCCGGCTTTGAAGAGATCCCTTCTTATGAGGAAGTTTCCTCTGACCCGGAAAAGTTTATCCAGGCCCAGCGGGCCCTGGCCAATTACCGGAGCCTGGCCCAGAAGCATGCCAACCGCTACGTGCTCCAATATCCGATGCCGGAATATACCACGGAAATCCTGGACTGGATTTACGGGCTACCCTTTACCCGCCAGATACCAGCCGATTACCCCGAGCTGGAGATGGGTAAGTTCTCCGTGGTCACCCACCGGGGATGTATCGGGCGCTGTTCATTCTGCTCTCTCTCGCTGCACCAGGGCGACCGGATCGTCTCTCGCAGTGAAGAATCCATCCTGGAAGAAATCAGGCGATTAACCAGGCATCCCGATTTCAAGGGTTATATCGATGACCTCGGCGGGCCCACGGCCAACATGTACGGGATGGATTGCCACCGCTGCCAGCGCGGCTTCTGCCTGACCTGTAAGAAGCTTGACCGCTCTCATCGCCGGTTGATTGACCTGCTGCGGAAGGTGCGCCGGGTTCCCGGGGTGAAGAAAGTTTTTGTCCGCAGCGGAATCCGCTACGACCTGGCCCTCGACAGCCCGGAATACGTCCGCGAGCTGGTGGAACACCATGTTTCCGGGCTGCTGAAAATCGCCCCGGAACATGTCTCGCTCCCGGTACTTCGCCTGATGAATAAATCCGAGGTACCCGTGGAAAAATTCAGGCAGCTTTTTTTGAAATTAACGGGAGAACACAAGCAACATCTTAAGTATTACTTCATGGTGGCTCATCCCGGAACCACGATGAGAGAAGCCCGGGAGCTGGCGGCTTACATCAAAAGGCTTTCAGCCCAGGGTGAAAAGCCCGTGGAGGGCGTGCAGATTTTCACTCCCACGCCCATGACCCGCTCCACCTGCATGTATTACACCGGGAAAGACCCGGAAACCGGCCAGCCCGTGCCTGTCCCGCGCACCTTCGAGGAAAAGAAGGCCCAGAAGCGCCTCATCCAGGAGTATCTGAGCCAGGTCTCTGGCAGCTCGGAAAGGTTTAAGGGCCGACCGGGAATCAGAGCTCGTCGGAAACAATCAGGTGGCCGCCGCGGCGGGTGACCTGTTCCCGCGCCTCCCGGAAACCCTCGTGGCTGAGGGCCCGGGTGACATCTTCGAGGTAATAAGTTTCAAAACCCAGGTCGATGGCATCGAGCGCCGTGTACAGCACGCAGAATTCGGCGGCCAGTCCGCAGACATAGACCTGTTTTATTCCCCGTCCTTTCAGGTAATCTCCAAGCCCGGTTGATTTTTTCCGGCCGTTGTCGAAAAATCCGGAATAACTGTCTATCTCCGGGTCGGTGCCCTTCCTGAAAATAGCTTCCACCCGGCGCTCGTCGAAGCCCTTAACGAACATGGCCCCTTTCTCGCCCTGAAGACAATGGTCCGGCCAGAGAACCTGTTCCATCCCGCCCAGGATGATGGTATCGAAGACGTTCTTTCCGGGATGGTTGGAAGCAAAGCTCATGTGGTTCTTAGGATGCCAGTCCTGGGTGGCCACCACCAGGTCAAACTTCTCCTGGATGCGGTTGACGAGCGGGATGATTTCATTCCCTCGAGGCACGGCCAGGCTGCCGCCCGGGACAAAGTCGTTCTGAAGGTCCACCACGATTAAGGCTTTCATGGTCATCCCCCTTCAAATTTTTTCCTGTAACTCTCCATGAGCTCATTTCTCAGGTTAAGAAGCCTCTGGCTCAGCCCGACCTTATAGACGTGAGGATATTCAAACCGCTTATGCTCTGGTGGCAGTTGCTTCAATCTCTGGCGGGCGAAGGCGGCGATTTCCTCGACCTCTTTACCGGGCTTCAGCCTCCGCCCCGCGTCCATGACCTTTTCCAGCAGGGGTTCATCCTGGTAAGACCTCAGGTCGAGCGATTTCCCCGGTTCCACCGGGTGGAACATTCTTTCCGGCAGGGGTTCATCAGCCAGCTGGATGGCATCGGCCATGAAAAACCCCTGGCTATCCCGGAACCGGGCCACCTGCTTGCGGCCGGGCAGAGTGGTCTTGGTCAGGTTGTCGGAAAGTTTCATCCTGGGCTGACCGTCAAAAACCGCCAGCTTGTAGACCCCGTCCAGGGCCGCATCCGGCACCCCGGTTACCAGCTTGGTGCCCACCCCGAAAATATCAATCGGTGCGCCCTGCTCAACGAGGCTCCTGATAACGTGCTCATCGAGCAGGTTGGAGGCCACGATCTTAGCCTCTTTCAGCCCGGCAGCGTCCAGCATGGCCCTGGCCTTCTTGGAAAGGTAGGCCAGGTCGCCGCTGTCCAGGCGGATGCCCTTGAGTTTGAGCCCTTTACTGGCCATCTTGAGGCCGGCCCGGACGGCGTTGGGCACGCCGCTGCCCAGGGTGTCATAGGTGTCAACCAGAAGGATAGCCCGTTCCGGGTTGGCTTCCACGAACTTCAAGAAGGCCTGGAATTCGTCGCCATGACTTTCTATGAAGGAATGGGCCATGGTCCCGGCCGGTTCCAGTCCGAACAGCCTGGCCGCTTCAACATTGGAGGTGCTGTCAAAGCCGCCGATGACCGCGGCCCGCGAGGCCAGCAGGCCGCCCTGGGCCGGCGCCCGGCGCAAACCGAAGTCGCTCAGCACGCGGTGTCCGGCAGCCTGCCTCATCCGGGAAGCCTTGGTGGCGATTAGACTCTGATAGTTGACCAGGTTGAGAAGAAGCGTTTCCACCAGCTGGGCTTCGAACAGGCGGCCCTCAACCCGGATGATGGGTTCCAGCGGAAAAACCACCTCGCCCTCTTTCATTGAGTAAACATTGCCGGCAAAATGGAAACTCTTCAGGTACTCCAGGTAATCGGGATGGAACCCGAGCTGCCGCAGGTACTCCAGGTCTTCTGCCTCAAACCGCAGGCCTTCCAGGGCCTGGAGTAACGGGTCCAGACCGGCGAAAATAACATAGCCTCCGCTGAATGGTATGGTGCGGAAAAAATAGTCAAAGACGGCTGGCTTTTCCGACGTACCGTCCAGGAAATAGGCCTGTCCCATGGCAATCTGGTAGAGGTCGGTATAAAGAGGCGAGAATTCAAACAGGGTGACTTTTGCTTTCATCCTATCTTATTATATGCCAGCCCGCCTGGCCTACCAAGCTGTGCCTGATTTCTGGTTGACAAACATAACCTTATTGTTTAATTTAACAAAAACTGACCTTTTAAGGATACAATGACCAGGATAATCCTCGTCAGGCACGGAGAAACCGAGTGGAACCGGGTGGAAAGATTCAGGGGCAGCGCCGACATTCCCCTGAATGAAAATGGCCTTAAACAGGCTGAACTGCTGGCCCGGCGCCTGGCCGCTTCCTGGAAACCCGCAGCCGTCTATTCCAGCCCTCTGTCCAGGTCGGTCAGGACCGGAGAGGCCATAGCGGCCCAGTTTGGCCTGGATGTCCGGGTTCATCCCGGGCTGTCCGACATCGATTACGGCCAGTGGCAGGGCTTGACCCCGGAAGAAGTCCGGGCCCGCTGGCCAGAACTCTACCAGCGCTGGCTGTCCGATCCGTCAGGTCTTCATTTTCCCGGCGGGGAATCCCTGGATGAACGGCAGCGGATCGGGGTGAGAGCGATTGAGGAAATTGTCGCCACCCACCCCGGTGAAACCGTGGTGGCCGTCGGCCACACGGTCATCAACCGCCTGATAATCATGGGACTTCTCGGCCTGGACGGGAGCTATTTCTGGCGGTTGCGGCAGGACAACTGCGCCCTGAACGTGTTTGAATACCGCGATGGCCGGTTCGTGGCCGTGACCCTGAACGAAACCGGTCATCTTTTGAATTATTAGAACAATGGATTAGTAGGGCAATGGAAGGCGTAATTTTCTGGAAAATCCTGGCCAGCATCATCGGCCCGGCCATCTTCTGGATTGGCTATTTTTATTACAAGGACCGCCGGCAGCCCGAGCCGTTGATCAACCTTCTGGAGGCCTTCCTCCTCGGGGTACTGGCCGGGTTTGCCTGTTTCATGACTTACCGGCAGTTGCCCATGCTCGGCCTGCCGCAGGGTTTTAACCTGGTGGTGGCCCGGGGTCAGGCCCGGGAGATTTTCATGTATTCGCTGGGCGTGGTCGGCCCCCTCGAAGAAATCTTTAAGTTCCTGCCCTTTGTCCTGTTCATACTCAGGTGGCGGGACCTGGATGAACCGGCCGACGGTGTGGTTTACGCCTCCTCTGTAGCCATCGGCTTTGCCAGCTTTGAGAATCTTGGCTATCTGCCTATGATGACCGGCGTGGCTTTTTTCGGCCGGGCCGTGGCCTCACCCCTCACCCATGCCCTTTTCTCTTCCATCTGGGGATACTTTGTGGCCCGGGCCCGGATGAAGGGGCAATCGGTGTTCCTGGCTGCCCTCATCAGCCTTCCCCTGTCAGCCATTTTTCACGGGCTCTTCAACGTCCTGACGGTTTCAAATTACCTGAGGGTCTATTCAGCCATACTGGTGCTCGTGTTATGGTTACTGCTCATTTATCTTCTGGAGAGGCATAAGAAGACTGCTTAATTTTTCGGGTTTTCGGAAGCTCGATTCTCTATTCTCGCTTCTGGCTTAATCAGACTTTATTCTTCCCGCAGCACGATAACTTCCACCCGCCGGTTCTTGGCCCGGTTGGCCTCGGTGTCGTTGGGGGCCACCGGCTTGCTCGAACCGAACCCCTGGTACTTCATCCGGTCGGGGGCCACCCCCTGGCTCATCAGGAACTCGTAGACGGCCCGGGCCCGGTCGGTGGAAAGACGCAGGTTCAGTTCTTCCGAGCCGGTGGAGTCGGTGTGGCCTTCGATGCTCAGTTTCATGTCCTGGAAGACCATCAGGATGCCGGCCAGCTTGGCCAGTTTGAGCTGGGATTCTGGTTTCAGCGTGGCCTTGTTGACATCGAACAAAACCCCGGCCAGGTTGACGATCAGGCCCCGGGCGGTTTCGGTGGTTTCGGCAACCGAGGACAGGGCCCCCTTGAGCTTTGAGGCCAGCTCGTCCCGCTCCTTCTTGATGGCCTCCCGCTCGGCGGCCAGCCGCTCTGTTTCCAGGGACAGGTTGTCCTTTTCCAGGGCCAGGCGGTCTCTTTCCTCGGCCAGTTCCCGCATCTGCCGGGCCAGGTCGGCCATTTCCTTGTCCAGGGCGGCCCGCTCCTGCTTGATTTGTTCCAGTTGAACGGCCAGTTTTTCCGCCTCGGATTCGGCCTGGGCTGCCCTTTGCTCCAGGGCTGCTTTTTCAGCCTGGCGCCTGGCCTCTTCTTCGGCCGCTGCTTTTTCCTCCATATACTTCACCGTGTCCTTGATGGCCCGGGTGGCGTGCTGGACGGCAATCCGGGCGGTCTCGGCCATGTTTTTCTTGTCGCGGGTCAGGGTGCGGGCCCTGTCCAGGGCTTTCTTGGCCTCTTCAATTGCCTTGGGATTATGTTCGGCTGCGTTGATCTTGTTGGCGTACTCAATGGTCTTTTCGGCCTGGAACAGGGTTACCGGCAGGTCGGTGCTGTACTGGAGCATGGCAATGCTGTCCAGGGCCGGGGCGGCTTCGCCGGAAAAGTCCTTGAAAGCGAAGGGAACTATCTGAACATTTTTCTCCCGGGTCTCGCCGTTGTAATAAAGGACGATTTCTGATGGCTTGCTGACCACGCTGTAAGGCTCGGCCGTGATCATCAGGGCCAGGATTTTGCCGGGCGCGTAGAATTTCTGGGAGCCGGAGGCCTCCCGGCGGTCGACCAGTATTTCTCCCAGGTTCTCACAGGTTCCGGCCGGGTTGAGCGCCCAGATGACATAGGTGGTGATATTCCCGGAAAAAAGGATGGCCGGTTCCAGCTTCTCGAAGCTGAGGTCCACGGCGGTCACGCCCTTGGAAAACGACAGCTCGGCCGAAAGGCTGGACCGGGACGGGGCCCGGGGAGTCTTGTTGAACGTTATCTGGATATTTTTGCCCTCGGTCAGGGTCAAGGCTTTCAGCTGTATTTCGGCCAGGGCCGGCGCCGCGGCGGCCAGAAAGACAGCCAGAATAACCAGGGTCTTGATATTTTTCATTAGCTGCCTCCCCATTTATTTTTCTGTTAACGATTTTAACGCACAAGGCGAATCATAATCAACGACAGAATCTTCAGAATCGACTTGCATTAATAAACGGCCCTGCCCCCGGCCTGAAAATTCAGGTTGCCCCGGGAAAGATGACTATCCAGGTAAACTTGCCGGCGGCGAAATTGTCCCGAAGCGGGAATGGCGTCACGCGCCCGGTCTTCTGGATAAAAAAGTGGAGAATGGAGATGGGGAAACCCAAGGTTAGTCTTAAGAGAGATGGCTCTTCTTCTTCTTCCTTTACCCGTATGGCGCCGGGGAGGCTGGTTGTGGTCGCTGAGGCCCTGGGAACTGGCAGCCAGGGGACCCAAAAAAATGATCTCAACCGGGGAGGGGTGCACGGGGATAAAAAGATAACCCCGGGGATAATCCGGAGGGGTGTTGACAGTTTTTGAAACTACCTGTATAAACTATGGACAGTATCTGGAATAACTTCAGGCCGTGCTGAGAGAAGAGCTGATTATGCCGGGTGGAAAGAAAAAGTTAAAAAATTCGCTATTTACCTCCTTTATCATTCTGGCCCTGCTCATTTCCATCCCCTTAAGGGCCAGCGGTGCTGTGGCCACAGGGACGGCCAGGTCATTGACCCCGGAAGAAAAATTATGGCTCTATAACCTGCGCCAGGAACGCTGGGAGGCCAACTCCCGCCGGATCCTGCAGCGAATTTCCAGCTTCCGCGGCGAAACCGGCCTGGTGGTCAAGGATCTGCAGACCGACTGGACCTTTCTCCACAATGACGAGGCCCGGTTTCCGGCGGCCAGCCTGATCAAGATTCCCATCATGGTGGCCTGTTTCAAGGCGGTTGAAGACGGGCGGCTGGACCTGCAGGAGAAGTATGTCCTGCGTCGCCAGGACCGGGTCGGAGGTTCCGGGCGGTTGCGCCGGATGCGCAACGGGCGGACCTTTACCTACGGGGAACTGATAGATTACATGGTCACCCACAGCGATAATATTGCCACCAACGTCATCATCAAGCGCCTGGGCTTCGACTACATCAGGGAGGTTTTCGCCAAGCTGGGCCTCAAGGATACTGTCCTCAACCGGCTGATGATGGACTTTCGCGCCAGGGAGGAAGGCCTGGAGAATTACACTTCGGCCCGGGAAATAACCGGCTTGCTGGAAATGATATATCACGGCCGCTGCCTGAGTGCCGACATCTCGGAAAAATGCCTCGACGTCTTGAAAAGACAGAAAATTAACGACCGCCTGCCGCGCTTTCTTCCGCGGGAAGCCACCGTGGCCCATAAGACCGGCCAGGAAAGGGAAGTCTGCCACGATGCCGGCATTGTCTTCAGCCCGCACGGCGATTACATCATCACCGTGCTGGTCAGGACCTGGAGCGGCCCCCTGACCACCAAGACTTTTATCGCCCGCCTCAGCTCCTACTTCTACCAGGTCTTCAAGACCTGAAGGGGCTTTGTCCTTATCCCTTCCGTTCAGATAAGAAATTTCTGCCTGGAGCGAGAACTGCTCATCGATGCCTCTACCGGTAAGACCTGGAATTGCCTTTGATCAAAGCTGGTAAGGTTGATTTTTATCACTCTCACCGGGCCGGCATCCTGCCCAGGGGCATGATGACGAGCGGGGACTCGTCGGCGGGAAGGGCCATGACCTTTTTCACCTCTTCATCGTTAAAAGCCCCGATGAGAACGGTGCCTATTCCCAGGGCCGTGGCCTGGAGGTAGATATTTTCGGCGATGCTCCCGGCCTCCATGTGCACGTACCTTTCAGCCCTCTCCCCGTACTTGTATGAAGTCCTCTCGTAAACGCCGGCCATCAGGATAACTGCCGGTGCCTTTTCAATTTGGGGTTGCTTGAGCGCTGCCAGGCAGAGTTCTTTTCTCTTATCGGCTTCGGTCACCTTTATCAGGGCATGGTTTTTCGGAACGTACTTGTAGACGCCACCGGGCAGGCCATCCACCTTTCCGGCCAAGAGGTAGATTTCCATGGGATAGAGGGCTCCGGCCGAAGGGGCGGTGCGCAGTCCGCCCTGCCATTCGTACTTCGGGTTCCAGCGGGTTGGAGGCTCCTTGCGCTCCCGGGTAAAGCCCTGGGCCGCCCACAGGATCTGCGAGATTTCGGCCATAGTGAGGGGAACCTCCTGGTATTCGCGAACCGATTGCCTGGCCTTGAGGGCTTTCTCCAGGGAAAACTGGCTGTCATGACGCGGGGCCGGTAGCTGGATTAGCCCGGACTCGGGATTGGCGACGGCACAGTCCCGGCTTATGGCGGGTGAAGAGTTCAGGTAGCCGGAGCCGATAATCAGGGACAGGATTAGTAGCCAGGAAAGAGGTATCAGCCGGGCTCGGAAGGTAGCTTTCCCGGCGCGACCGATTTTTCCCGGTAAATATTTTAGTTTTTCTGGCATTTTACCCTCCGTTATTTTTTGGTCAGGATAATAATATCTTTAATTTTGTCAAAAGAAAACCCGGCGAATTGCCTCACTTAAAATCTACTTGAAAACGATTACTTGGCTCGCGAAAAAATCTAAGCGAAATTCAGTTGTCTTCTGGCTGGTCCGGGGGATAGATTTTAGGCAGAGATTAGCCAGGAGGCAGGGCTATGGGGTTAGAGACGCGAGTTAATGGGGCGATCTTAGAGGAGCTGGCCTGCCAGGAAGGTTAATAAAGCCCGGCCTCGGCTGGCCCGGGTCCTGGCCACCCCGCCGCTTCCAGGAAGACCCATTAGACTGGATACAATATCTTGACTGGAAAGAACCGCTGGCTTGACCGCGCCCGGCTTTTGATATATGAATATATCTTCATATATCGAGGAAAGGCTTAAACATGAAACTGGATGAGGCTTTAGGGATTTTCAGGGCGTTTTCCGACCGGACCCGGCTGCGGATTTTTCTTCTGCTGCTGGACTCCGAGCTGTGTGTTGGCGAGCTGATGGCCCTTCTCAAGATTGAGCAGTCGCTCATATCGCACCAGCTCAGGGGCCTGCGCCAGGCCGGGCTGGTCGAGGCCAGGAGAAGCGGGCGCTGGATTTATTACCGCATTCCCTCGGGTTGCCGGAAGCAATTAGAACCTGCGTTTCGGGAATGGTTCAGGGAAGAGCTGGCCGTTACCGGGCCCAGGGTCAGGACGGTCAAGGAAAAACAGGTCTGCCTGACCTCAAGGAGCGGGGTCTGCCGGCCCGAACCTGCCTCCAAATCAGTAACTAAGTCCGGCCTCAAAGGAACCAGGGATAAGAAAAAATAGGTCCAGGCAGTGCCCCCGTTCTCCTGATAGGATGATCTTAGCCGGGTAATGGCGGTGGCTTCAGGCCGGGCGCAAAGCGGATAAGGCAAGAACCGGGAGAAAGCAAAGTCCGCGGAGAGGAGCAACTTGAACCGGCCATTGAGACCTGGCCAGGGGGCAGCGGCCATGGTGACAGTATTTCTTGTAAAATGGGTATGTGCCCTTAATGATGTAATGGATTAAGGTGAGCCATGCGAAATCCAGACGAGGTAAAACCGGACCGGAAAGCGTTTGAGGCCAGCCCTCCGCCCGCCCTCAAGTTTGAGGTTGAGGTGGACCGCCAGGGTTGTTTCCGGTTTCCTGCGGAAATCCTGGAAAAACTGGGGGCAGGTCCCGGAAGCCGGGTGCGGGTGGTGTATGAAAACGACCAGGTGCAGATAGAACCTGACCTTCATGCCCTGAGACGGCTGTACATTGAGCCAACTTCCGGCTGCAACCTGAGGTGCCAGACCTGTATCCGCCATACCTGGAATGAGCCCTTTGGCTCCATGAGCCTGGAGCTATTTGACCGTCTCTGCCAGCAGATTAAAGAGCTACCCTTTTTACAATCGGTCATGCTGGCCGGATTTGGGGAACCGCTGTTCCATCCCGATATCGTGGCCATGGTCAGGAAGCTTAAAGAGGCGGCTGCCGTCTCGGTCGAAATCACCACCAACGGTACTCTCCTCACCGAGGACGTGTCGCGGCAGCTGCTGGAAGCCGGGCTGGACCGGCTGTGGGTGTCCTTTGACGGTACCTCTGAAACCAGCTTTGATGACATCCGCCAGGGAGCCAGCTTCCGCCTGGTCTTGAAAAACGTCCAGAAGCTGAGGGAGCTGGCCACCGGAATGAACCGCCCCCTGGCCATTGGCATTTCCTTCGTGGTCATGAGGGATAACATCGACGATATCCGCAACATAGAAGAGTTGATCAGGGAAGTGGGTGCCGACCGGGTCCTGATGAGTAACGTGCTGCCCTACACCGAGGAGATGGAAAGGAAGATGCTCTGCCTGCTGGCCCTGACCTGCGAGACCTTCGCCAACCTGCCCGGCAAGCCCCGGATCAGCCTGCCCCGCCTGGACATCAATTACCTGACCAAAGAGCCCATCTACCACCTGCTCAAGGGCTACCAGAACCTATTCATGATCAATAACGCCATCAGCGCCCCCACCCGCTCCTGCCGCTTCATCAAGGACGGAACTACCTTTATCCGCTGGGACGGGAAGGTGGCGCCCTGCATGGCCCTGCTCCACGAGCATGTTACCTACCTTTACGGCCTGGAGCGCCGGGTCAAGCCCTATTTCCCGGGAGACCTGAACGACCGCAGCCTGCCCGAAATCTGGTCCTCGCCGGAATACCATGATTTCCGGGAGAAGGTTTTCCGCTTTGATTTCTCACCCTGCCATATCTGCGGCGGCTGCTCCTATCTCGAAGGAAACGAGGAAGACTGCTTCGGCAACACCTTTCCGGTCTGCGGCGGCTGCCTCTGGGCCCAGGGTGTGATTCAGTGCCCGTGATTACCTGGCCGGTTGAGGTATAATTAGCTAAGGGAGGATTGGATGACCATTCTGGAACTCAGGGATGTTTCTTTCGCGGCCAACTCCGCCGGCATTCTGAACGGCCTGACCATGGAGTTCTGGGAAGGTTATGTCCATGCCGTGGTGGGGCCCAACGGAGCCGGCAAGTCCACCCTGGCCAATGTCATCATGGGACTTCCGGATTATCGCCATCATGAGGGGGATATCCTGTTTGAGGGGAAATCGATCAAGTCACTGAACGTGGACGAGAGGGCCCGGCTGGGAATCACCCTGGCCTGGCAGGAACCGGCCCGGTTCGAGGGGCTGAAGGTCAGCCAGTTCATCCTGGCCTCGGCCAGGGAAAAAAATAAGGATGAGGTCGACCGGGTGCTGGAGCTGGTAGGCCTGGAGCCGGTGCGATACCGTAACCGGGCCGTGGATAAGACCCTGAGTGGCGGCGAGCGCAAGAGAATAGAGCTGGCCTCCATCCTGGCCATGAAGCCCCGGCTGGTGATGCTGGATGAGCCCGATTCCGGGGTGGACATCGAAGCCATCGAGCGAATCTTCGAGGCCATCGCCCACCTGAAGGAAGAAGGTACAACGGTTCTCCTCATCACCCACAGCGCCCGGGTCCTGGAGAAAGCCGACCATGCCTTCCTGCTGTGCAGCGGGATGCTGGTGGACAAGGGTGAGACGGCCAAAATTCTTGAATATTTCAGCGGCAAGTGCCTGCCCTGTCCCCACAAGAACGTGCCGGACCTTAATTCCGGGAGAAAAACTGGAGGAGAAAATGCCTGAAGGACCGGTTGAGGAAATCCTGGAATCCATAAACCTTCATAAGAGTTTTAACCGCGACACGCCCCACGTGGTTATTAATGCCAACCGGGTCTTGAGCTCTAAGGTGGTGGATGGCCTGGAAATAGAGCCCCGGGAAATGCCGGACGGAGTCAGGGCCAGATTAAGAGTAGCCAGGGGAACAAAAATCAAGCAGCCGGTGCACCTCTGCTTCGGCATGCTGCCGGAGCGCGGTATTCAGCGGATTATTCTGGACGTGGACATTGAAGACGAAGCCGAGGTCAGCTTCATGGCTCACTGCACCTTTCCCAACGCCGTCGATATCCAGCACCTGATGGAGGCGGAAATCAGGGTTGGCCGGAACGCCCGGTATTCTTACTTTGAACGGCACTGGCACAGCGATGAAGGCCTGGTCAGGGTGGTGCCGGTGGCCCGGGTCAGGCTGGCCGAGGGAGCCCGCTTCTCCACCGAGTTTGAACTGCTCAAGGGCCGGGTGGGAATAATCGACATCGATTACCACACCGATTGCCTGGCCGGAAGCTCGGCCGAGATGAAGGCCCGGATCTTCGGCCGCCAGGATGACCGGATCAAGATCAAGGAATCGGCCAGCCTGGACGGGGAAGCCAGCCGGGCGGTGCTGGTGACCCATATCGCGGTCAGGGACGAGGCGATGGCCGAAATCAACAACGAGATAATCGCCAGGGCCCCTTACTCCCGCGGCCACGTGGACTGCAAGGAAATAATCCAGGGCCAGGGTGTGGCCAGGGCCGTGCCGGTGGTTGAAGTCCAGCATCCCAAGGCCCATGTCACCCACGAAGCGGCCATCGGCAGCGTGGACTCCAAGCAGCTTCAGACACTGATGGCCCGCGGCCTGAGCGAGGATGAAGCCGTGGACCTGATAATTGAGGGGCTGCTGAGCTGATAGTCGGTGACAAAAAGCTTCTATTATTGTTTTCTTTTTATCCCTTTTTATTCCTGAGAAATACTTCGTAGGCCCAATCACGGTCTTCCCGGGTTATTTTCTTTTCTTCCGCCTGGTTCAGGCTTTTCTTTTTTCGATTCTCTTTTGGCCTGGTGCAGGATTCAAGCTCGGAAGCAAATTCCTGTGAGGTGCGGGATTTTAATCCGAGCCCGTCAACCTGGAACCTGATGTCAAAATCCGAGGTGATAACCTGCCAGTTTTTCTTATCGGGTATCTTCCTGGCCATTTCCTTTATTTTCTGGTCGGCTTTTTCGCCATGAGTAAAAATAACGTTCAAGCCGGGCTGGTGGGATGGTGGCGCGTTTTCCCCTGGCTTCCCGTCAAAGATGACCGTGATTTTGACCTGATTTCTTATGGCGTAGGCTGAGAGCTTTAACAGCAGGAGTTCTCTGGCTCTGGCCAGGTCACTTCCGATAAAGCGCGAAATAGAAGGGATGGCATGAATGAGGTTATAACCATCGATTAGCAGGTTTGAGTATTTTGTTTTTTCCACGCTGCTATCCTGTTTTGCTTTTTCTTTTCCGTTTTTCCGCTCTTGTTCTAACGGTCCCGAACAAAATATTAAATAAAAAATCGGCGTGTGTAAATTATGGAATTCAACTGCTGCTGCCTGCAGATATATCTCTTTTTTTCTTCCATCAGAAAGAGCGTTTACAGTCCGAGCATCAGCTTGGCTGTGCTGAAGAATATGAACAGGCCGGTGATGTCGACGACCGTGGTCAGCATGGGGCTGGCCACTACCGCCGGGTCAAACCTCAGCGATGAGGCAATGAGGGGCAAAAAGGCTCCGATCAGGGTGGAGCTTATGACCTGGATGGCCAGGGCCACGGCCACGGCCAGGCCGACCCTGAGCGGGGCGATGGTGCCGGCCGTTGAGGAATGCCCGATGAACAGCAGCACCCGGAAGTAGGCCACCACGGCCAGGACCATGGCCATCAGGAGGGCCACCTTGAATTCTTTTACCAGGATTTTCAGGGCATCCCGGGTGGAAATTTCTTTCAGGGCCAGGGCCCGGATGACCAGCGTGGCCGACTGGCTGCCGGCATTGCCCCCGGTGTCGGCCAGCATGGGCATGAAGGAAGCCAGGATGGCCACCTGGATGAGGATGCTCTCGTAGCTCTGGACTATGTAGCCGGAAACAAAGCCCAGGATGGCCAGGCCGAGTATCCAGGGAATGCGACTCCTGAAGTGGTCCCAGGTGGAAAGCTTCATGTAGGCCCCGACCTCGTGGGAGCCGCTTATGGCCATCAACTTTTCCACGTCTTCCTGCTGTTCTTGCTGGATGATATCCATGGCGTCGTCGTGGGTGATGATGCCCACCAGGCGGTCGTTCTCGTCCACCACGGGAATGGCCAGGAGGTCGTATTTCTGGATCATGCGGGCCACTTCTTCCTGGTCATCGTTAGCCCTGGCATAGATGACATCTTCGTGCATGATGTCACCGACCCTGGCCCCGGGAGGCGCCAGGATGAGGTCCTTCAGCGAGACGAAGCCTATGAGCTTCTGGTTGTTGTCGACCACGTAACTATAATAAATGGTTTCTTTATCAGGGGCTTCGCGCCTGAGCTTGGCTATGGCTTTTTCGACCGTCAGTTCCGGGGTCAGGACTGCATATTCAGAAGTCATGACCGAACCGGCGGTGCCTTCGGGGTAAGCAATCAGGCGCCGCAGGTCTTCCCGTTCGGCCTGGGCCATGGCCGGGATGATGGCCTCGCGCTGCCTTTCCGATAATTGCTTGACCAGGTCGACCCGGTCGTCGGGGGGCATCTCGGACAGCAACTTGCCCATTACTTCGCGGCCCAGCTTCTGGATCATTTCCATCTGGACTTCTTCATCGATGTGGCTGAATATTTCTCCTCGCAGGGAGGGTGAGAGGTGGCTCAGGATTTCCCAGATCTCCTGGGGATTAAGGGCCGACAGGAATTCGGCTACCTGGGCCGGGTGGGTGGATTCGCAGAATTCGCAGAGCTCGGCGTAATTTTTTTCAGCCAGCAGTTCCCTTAGTTCCGGGGCCAGTAACGGGTTGACCATCGCTCACCTCCGCCCGCAGCCGGCTGGAGGTGAAAGCGGAGCTCAGGCTCCGGTCCGGCTCACCCCGGCAGCCGGCGCAAAAGCCAGAAAATACTCTCTTTTTCCATCTATTTCAGATGGGTATGGGTCACCGTCTTCGCAGCAACTCATTGCCCTATCCTCGTTCATCATTTTGTAAATTCTGGCACCGGCCTTGGCCCGTGTCAATAAGGGGAGGGATATTTTTTCTAATTTCTTCGGCCCATAAACGGGGGCGATCCGGGTGGCTCTTTCTGACCTGGCTAATTGTCAATCAGCCTCCGGGCTGTGGTTTTCCCTGTTTTTTTGCCCCTGGTTCTTATGGTGCGCTACAGCCTGAGGACCAGCTGGGCCACGTTGAAGTAAATCAGCAGGCCGAAGATGTCAACCATGGTGGCCAGCAGGGGACTGGCCACCACCGCCGGGTCAATTTTTACCGAGACGGCCACCAGGGGGAGCATGGCTCCGATCAGGGTGGAGGCAATGACCTGGAGGGCCAGGGCAATGGCCACGGCCAGGCCAACTTTAACCGGGGTGATGTGGGCCGGCAGGGAAGCATCTCCATAGAAGACATGAACCCTGAAGTAGGCCACCACCGCCAGGATAATGGACATCAAGAAAGCCACCCTGAACTCTTTGACCAGGACAAAGAGGGCATCCCGAACCGTGATTTCCTTGACGGCCAGGGCCCGGATAACCAGGGTGGCCGACTGGCTGCCGGCGTTGCCCCCGGTTCCGGTCAGCATGGGCATGAAGGAAGCCAGGATGGCCACCTGCAGGAAGACGCTCTCGTAGTTCTGGATGATCAGCCCGGAAACAAAGCCCATCAGGGCCAGGACCAGGATCCAGGGAGTCCGGCTTTTCAGATGGTCCAGGGTTGATAGCTTGGTGTAGACGCCAACCTCGTGGGAACCGCCGATGGCCATCAACTTTTCGATGTCTTCCTGCTGTTCCTGCTGGATAACGTCCATCACGTCGTCGTGGGTGATGATGCCGACCAGCCGGTCCTGGTCATCCACCACCGGGATGGCCAGCAGGTCGTATTTCTGGATCATCCTGGCCACTTCTTCCTGGTCATCGTGAGCCTTGGCGTAGATGACATCCTCGTACATGATATCTTTGACCCGGGCCCCGGGCGGGGCCACGATGAGGTCTTTAAGAGAGACAAAGCCCACCAGCTTGTGGTTTTCATCGATCACGTAACTGTAATAAATTGTCTCCTTGTCCGGGGCTTCCAGCCGGAGCTTGCGCAGGGCCTGGTCGACCGTCAGCTCCGGGGTCAGCGTGGCATATTCCGAGGTCATGACCGAACCGGCCGTTCCTTCGGGGTAGGCGATCAGGCGCCGCAGGTCTTCCCGTTCGGCCTGGGCCATGGCCGGGATGATGGCCTCGCGTTTCTTTTTGGGCAGCTTCTTCATCAGGTCGACCCGGTCGTCGGGGGGCATCTCGGAGAGGAGCTTGCCCATGATGTCCCGGCCCAGGGTCTCGATCATCTCCAGCTGGACCTCTTCGTCTATGTGGCTGAAGATTTCACCGCGGAGCGAGGGCTGGAGGTGGCTCAGGATTTCCCAGATCTCCCTGGAGTTAAGGGCGGAGATGAATTCGGCTATCTGGGCGGGGTGGATGGATTCACAGAATTCGCAGAGTTCTTTGTAGTTTTTTTCGGCCAGGAGTTCCCTTAGTTCCGGGGCCAGTAACGGGTTGACCATCGCTCACCTCCACCCGCGGCCGGCTGGAGGAGAAAGCGGAGCTCAGTCTCCGGCGCGGCTCACCCCGGCAGCCGGCGTAGGGGCCAGAAAATACACTCTGTTTCCATCTATTTTCGATGGGTATGGGTCACCATCTTCACAGCGACTCATTGCCCTGTCCTCTGCCCATTTTCAATAATTTCTACCATCTATTAGTGACTCTGTCAACGGAAGACGTGGTCTGGGGGCGAAACCGCGGTCCGAGGAAACGGGGGACACAGTACTCATTTACCATATTTCCCGCGTTTTCTTGCTTTGATCGGTATTTCTCCTCAGTGGATACGCGAGATACGCGAATTGTTCAATACAGGGTTCTTGGAAACCAGATTTCCCGGTATCGCTGCCAATAATAAATCGTCTATATCAATTTTCCCTCTGAATCATCATCAGGCCGGGGGCCAAGGGCCGGTCCGGCTATTGACAACAAGCCCGGTTTGATATATGAATAACTATTCATATATTAATTTGAAGTCGGTTCCGGTTAAGCTCTGATTGCTGCCAGTCCAGGAGCGAAGCCGGGCCCGGGAGCGAAGCATTTATGATAAGCAATGATAGAAAGATTCTAATTCTCTTTCTGGCCGTTTTCCTGGCTGCTTTCTTTATCCCGTTTGGTCAGTTAAGGGTGCAAAACTCCCTCCTGGAATCTTTCCTGATGCTCCAGGAATATGCCCGGCAGCATGTTCTTCTCTGCCTGGTCCCGGCCCTGTTCATAGCCGGGGCTATTTCGGTCTTTGTCTCCCGGGACGCGGTGATAAAGTATCTGGGAGCTAAGGCCAGGAAAGTCGTGGCTTATGCCGTGGCTTCCACTTCCGGGGCCATCATGGCCGTTTGTTCCTGCACCATCCTGCCCCTGTTTGCCGGCATCTATAGCCGCGGTGCCGGACTCGGTCCTGCGGTAGCCTTTCTCTATTCCGGGCCGGCCATAAACGTCCTGGCCATCATCCTTACGGCCAAGATCCTGGGCTGGAAACTTGGCCTGGCCAGGGCCGTGGGAGCCATCCTGTTCTCGGTGGTTATTGGCCTGTTGATGGCCTTAATCTTCAGGAAAGAAGAACAGAAGCGACAGGAAGAGAATAATTTTGTGGTTAACGCAGGAGAAGAAAAGAGAACGCCGGCTCAAAATATAATCTACTTTGCCATCATGGTCGGCTTACTGGTGTTCATGAACTGGAGTGGCGGGGGGAGTTCGGTTCCTTTCTGGCATCTTGTCTTCCGGCTGAAATGGTACCTCAGCGCAGCCCTTGGCCTTTCTCTTGTTTTTGTTCTATGGAAGTGGTTCAGGCGGGAAGAGCTTAGAGAATGGACCATGTCGACCTGGATTCTGGCCAAGCAGATTTTGCCATTGCTTTTTGCCGGCGTGCTCCTGGCTGGATTCCTGCTCGGTCGTCCGGGCCATGAAGGTCTGATACCATCCCGCTGGATATCACAGCTGGTAGGTGGAAACAGCCTGTGGGCCAACCTTTTTGCTTCGGTGGCCGGGGCCCTGATGTATTTTGCCACCCTGACTGAAGTTCCGATTCTCCAGGGGCTGCTGGGTTCAGGCATGGGACAGGGACCGGCCCTGGCCCTGCTGCTGGCCGGCCCGGCGGTGTCGCTGCCGAGCCTCCTGGTCATCAGGAGCATCATGGGAACAAAAAAGACGCTGGTTTATCTTTTCCTGGTAATAATCATGGCCACGCTGACCGGTCTTTTCTTCGGCTGGCTGGTAGGTTGAGAATTGAGAATAGAGGGAGTTCGCCTCTTAATGAGGACTCGAAAGAGCGGAGAGAGTGAAGCTTTTATTTGGATAGTGGAAAGCCGTCCTGTCAAAAGATTGGGAAAAAAAAGATAAAAACGATTGAATATAAAATAATGAAACCAATACAAGTTCAAAAAAGAAAATTTGCCAAATTTGAAGTTGACATTATCACCGGAACAAAACAGGGAGGATTGAACCATGGAAATTAGAGTCCTGGGGATGGGCTGCCCCAAGTGTTTTGAGCTGGAACGCCGGGTCAAGAATGCCCTCGAGCGCCTGAAGCTGGAAGCCAGCGTGGACAAGGTCTCTGACCTGAAGCAGATCATGTCCTACGGTGTCTTCAGTACCCCGGCCCTGGTCATTGACGGCCAGGTTGTGTCCCAGGGGCAGCTGCCGTCGGTTGAAGACATCATGAAGTGGCTTGGAAATAAGTGAGGTTTCTCCGGGAACATGTCGCCTGCCGATTCTCTGGCTGACCCCTGAGAATCAGTTGGAGGCCGGACCCGTTCCGTGATTTTAGGCTGGCCGTGTAGTTCAGGCTTCCAGCTGGTTGCGGGCCCTGAATGGAGAAAGATTACCAATCAAGCCCAAAAGGAGTTATAAGGTGAGCGGTACCAACCAAATCAAGTCGCTTTCATTCGTGGAAAGGTTTTTGACGCTGTGGATCTTCCTGGCCATGGGGCTGGGAATTTTTATCGGTTATTTCAGCCCGAAATTTACCCACTTTATCTCCAGCCTCCAGGTTGGAGCCACTTCCTTGCCCATTGCCATCGGCCTGATTCTGATGATGTACCCGCCGCTGACTAAAGTTAAGTACGAGGAGATGGGCCGGGTTTTCAAGAATAAAAAACTGCTGGCCACCTCCCTTCTCCTTAACTGGATCGTCGGGCCGCTGGTCATGTTCGGGCTGGCCGTGCTCTTTTTGCGTAACTATCCCGAGTACATGATCGGGGTGATCCTGGTCGGCCTGGCCCGCTGCATCGCCATGGTCCTGGTCTGGAACGAGCTGGCCGGCGGGGACCGGGAGCTGGCCGTCGGCCTGGTGGCCTTTAACGCCATCTTCCAGGTGCTGTTTTACGCCGTTTACATTTACCTCTTCATCACCCTGGCCCTGAACAAGCTCAACCTGGTTTCCGGGGTCAATGCCCACATCTCCATCTGGGAGTCGGCCAGGACGGTCTTCATCTACCTGGGCATACCCTTCGTGGCCGGCCTAGTCTCGCACTTTGGCCTTATTAAGCTGAAGGGCCGGGAGTGGTTTGAAAACGTTTTCGTCCCGCGCATCAGCCCCCTGACCATGGGCGCGCTGCTCTTTACCATCGTGGTCATGTTCTCGATGAAGGGCGAATACATAATCAGGCGTCCGCAGGACGTGCTGCTGATTGCCGTGCCCCTGGTCATCTACTTCTTCCTGATGTGGTTTGCTTCGTTCATTCTGGTCGGGCGCATGGGAGCCGGTTACGAGAAGACCACGGCCGTGGCCTTTACCGCGGCCAGCAACGACTTTGAACTGGCCATTGCCGTGGCCGTGGCCATCTTCGGCATCGGCTCCAACCAGGCCTTCGCCACGGTCATCGGCCCGATGCTGGAAGTACCGGTGCTGATCATCCTGGTCAACGTGGCCCTGCGGCTACGGCAGAAATTCGCCCCGGTCCCGACCAGCTGAGCTCCGGCCCTTGGAAAAGGGGGACACAATACTCATTCCCCAATTCTGGCCGTAAAACAGGGCGGAATTCATTAAAGGTTTTGGTCTTAATTTGCTCTTGTTGATTTGGCCCTTCTTTCATAATTGCCCAATAACCTTAGCCTAATCACGGAGGCGAGGGCTGCCCTGTGGTCAGGCGAATTTTTCACGGGATTTCGCCGAAGCACTGTTTTTTCCTAAAGGTGGGGAAATAGTTTTGCCTGCACCGGGCCCGCACAATTCAATTAACAAAGACCGGCAATTTTCGTAAAATAACCGCGATCATGGATATTTTCTCTTTTCCGAGGCCGGGGACGAGCTTTTTTGTTAGCTTTTTTTATTGTCCCTATTCTTATTATTATTCTTTCCCTTTATCATCCCCGGCGTACATATACGCGGCAAGAATCTATGGTTTTTAATTAAAAAGAGATCTGAGGAGAGTGAAGTATGACCGATATGAAAAAACAATCAAGGCGGGAATTTTTGAGAACGGCCGGTCTCTCGGGGGCCTTTCTGGCTTCCGGGGCTGCGGCTTCGCTCCTGGCCGGACCGCAGCTTCTCTCGAAAAAGACGTCCACGGCCCAGCCTGCGGCAGGGACCTTCAAGCTCAAGTATGCGCCGCCGTTCGGGATGTTTGAAGCTTCGGCTGGCAAGGACCCGCTGGACCAGATGAAGTTTATCGCCGACCAGGGCTTCCGGGCGATTTTTGACAACGGACTTCCCGGTCGTCCGCCGGTGCTTCAGGAAGCCATCGCCGGCCAGGCGGCCAAACTCGGCCTGGAAACAGGACCCTTCGTGGCCTACGCCGATTTTTCCGTGGAATCTTTTGTGCTCAGGGATGAGTCAGTTCGCGAGATGCTAAAGGCGAAGCTCAAGACGGCCATCGAAACTTCAAAGAGGACGGGCGTCAAGCTGGCCCTGATGGTGCCGGGTCGTTACAACCAGCGGATGGACTGGGATTACCAGACGGCCAACGTCATCGAGAACCTTAAATGGTGCGCCGGAATCTGCGAACCGGAGGGAGTGGTTATCGTCCTGGAGCCGCTCAACCCCAAGGACCATCCGGGTCTTTTCCTGACCAAAATGTCCCAGGCTTACCAGATCTGCAAGGCCGTGGGGAGTCCATCGGTGAAAATCCTCGATGACATCTACCACCAGCAGATAACCGAGGGCAACATCATCCCCAACATCGAGGCCTGCTGGGAGGAAATTGCTTCGTTCCACCTGGGTGACACCCCGGGCCGCAAGGAACCGGGTACGGGCGAGCTGAATTTCAAGAATATCTTTAAGTACCTCTCTCAGAAGGGGTACCGGGGCGTGCTCTGCATGGAACACGGCAAGAGTAAGCCCGGAAAGGAAGGCGAACTGGCGGTTATCCAGGCCTACCGGGAAGCAGATTCTTTCGCCTGACAGGACCCTTCAGCCCGCGTTTTTCTTCCGGGCTTTTTTGAAGCGAAGCCTGACATGTTTGACTTGCCGGAGAAGAGCCAAATTTTTTGCTTAAGCTTTTGCTTAAGCGCTTTTTTGTTAATGGGCTCCAGGCGGGCCAAGATGCTTTTTTTCCCGGTGGCGCAGTGAACCAGGTTTTATTCAGAGCTCGTTATTCAATCGTTTCTCGTTATGTGTTTGGATTGCTGTAGGTTATAATGACAGGTCCGTGAAGCGAAATGCTCAGCCAAGGATAAACATGTCTTATCAGACGATGAATGGAAAATTGATATTGGAAAGGCGAAGAGAATTTGCGGGTTCCAGGAAACGCCGGGACTTCAGATTCGCCCTGCTGATATTTCTCTGGGTGACGCTCCTGGTTAAACCGGTCATGGCCGGTGCCGCTAACAAGCTGCCCCCGCTCGAGCCCTATCGCACCAGCACTCCTCCGGTGATTGACGGCCGGCTCGACGACCAGGTCTGGGCCCAGGCTAACAGCGAAAACGGTTTCCTTACCTGGCGTCCCGATTACGGGAAAGAAATGTCCGAGCGAACCGTGGTCTACTATGCCTACGACCAGGAAAACATGTACTTTGCCTTTCGTTGTTTTGACAGTGAACCTTCCCGGATTAAGGCCTCGGTGACTTCGCGCGACAACATCATCCAGGACGACTGGGTCTGCCTTAACATAGATACATTCTATGACCAGCAATCCCTGTATGCTTTCTAAGTCAACCCACTGGGAATCCAGGCTGACTCCCGCTACGAAGAGGGCCAGGAAGACTACACGGTCGATGTGGTCTGGTATTCGGCCGGGCGAATCGACAACCAGGGCTACACCATAGAAGTCAGAATACCTTTCAAGAGCATTCGCTACCGTCATAAGGAACCCGTTCAGATGGGCATCATCTTTGAAAGAAACTTAAGTCGTTACTCACAGTCGGGGACTTTTCCGCCGCTGGACCCGGACCGGGGCCTTGATTTCCTGACCACCACCCGTCCCCTGATTTTCAGGGATATCAAGCATTACACCCTGTTAGAAGTACTTCCTGCCGTCACCTACGGTCAAAACAGCCTGGCCGAGGAGGGGGAGCTGGTCCGGCAAAAGGCAGAACCTGCTGTCGGCCTGACTGCCAAGTACGGATTGACCTCGCAGTTGATCATGGATGCCACCATCAACCCCGATTTCAGCCAGGTTGAATCTGATGCCGGACAGGTTGACTTCAACCTCAGGTACGCGCTGTATTACCCGGAGAAGAGGCCATTTTTCCTGGAGGGTCGGGAGAAATTTACCCTGGCTGCGACTGAAACCGGGACTCCCCTGGAAGCGGCCGTCCATACCAGGAATATCATCGACCCCTTCCTGGGCTTCAAGCTGATAGGCAAGGTGGCCCCCAGGGATACTCTGGCCGCTCTTTATGCCATGGACGAGCTGGCCCCGGAGGCGGGGACGGAATATGCCCACTTCTCCATAGTGAGGTACAAGCACGCCCTCAGGGATGATAGTTTTATCGGCGGCCTCTGGACAGGCAGGTTCGAGGGCTCCGGGTATAATGCCGTGGGCGGGCTGGATGGGCACTTCCGCTTGAGTCCTTCCAGCTACCTGGCTTTTCACGCCCTGTATTCCGGGACCAGGGTCAGCGGTGAAGTTGACCGGACGGGCGGCCAGGCCCTCGGAGTTCAGTTTAGCTATCAGACCCGAGACAGGGTTTTCCAAGCTTCCCTCCACGACCTCGGAAAAGATTTCCAGACCGAAACCGGCTACCTGACCCGGAACGGTCTCACCCGGCTCAAGGTCGGCTACATGCCAATGTTCTACCCGAAATCGAAGCTTTTCCTGAGGCTGGATTTGTTGTTTCACAGCATCAACATCAGGGACAAGTTCTCGGGCCTGTATGAAACCTACGAGTCCTTTGACCTCAGGCTGAACCTGCCCCGGAGCACCGTCCTGATGGCCGGGGCCAGGTACCAGACCGAGGTTTTCCTGGACCAGAGGTTCGGACGGAGCGGGCTGAGGCTGGTGGCCAGCAGCCAGTTCACCAAGTCGCTCCAGGTAACCGCCCGCTATAATTATGGCCTGAAAATCCGCTACCTGGCCTCACCTTACCAGGGGCGCGGGAGTGACGCCCTGTTCGGCCTGACCTATCTCCCGGCCGAAAAAATTCGCTTCGGCCTGAGCCTGACTTATTCCGACTTCTACCGCTCGAGTGACGGCCTTAAGGAATATGAATACACCATCCTTCGCAGTGAAAATACCTACCAGTTCAACAGGTATCTATTCTTCAGGGCCATATTTGAGTACAACAGTTTCAGGCGGCAGCTTATGACCGACCTCCTGGCCTCTTTTACCTACATACCCGGAACCGTGGTTCACATCGGCTACGGTTCGCTGTACGAAAAACTGGAGTGGAACGAGGAAACGGGGACTTACGACCCGGCCGAGCGCTTCCTGGAGACCAGGCGAAGTTTTTTCTTCAAGGTTTCTTACCTCTGGCGGCTGTGACCTTTTCTCAAACGGTTCCTTTAGATTCTGACGGTCAATCCGGTCCGGAAACGAGGATTGCCAGGCCCGGCTTGTCATGCCTGTTTTGAAATTGAGACCGGGCGCGCAACACGGGCGATCGGACAGGCCTGTTCACACTCGGAGAAGGATTCTCCGGAATTCCGGCGGAGAATAGATTCCAGAAACCTTTTCAACCCTGGCCTGCTTGCAGGAGCGCTGTTTCTCTTCAAAATTTCATAGGCTCCATCGGGTCCAGTTGATTTTAAGAGGTGGCCGTATTCCCGGTCGAACCCGGTCTTAAAAACATTGGTTTTTTCCAGGCAGCCAGGAAGATGGGATTGAATCAACTCGGGGCCGGCCGGCTTCCGGTCGACCAAGCGAAATGATTTTGTCCGGAGCGCGGGTTTAGTCTGGACAGCGGCCGCGTAAAAGTGATAAAAGAGGCATAGAAGAGAGGAGGAAAGCTAAATGAGAGATAAAAACGAACGGGAAAACGAACTGCTTACAACCGGCCTGAGCCGGAGGGATTTTATCAAGACCGCTTCCATGGCCGCGGTGGTGGCCGCGGTTTCCGGGAGCGGGGCCCTGTTTGCCTCCGGAAACGAGAAAATCCGGGTCGGGGTGATAGGCTGCGGTGGCCGGGGAACCGGGGCCGCCCTGGATTGCGCGGCCGCTTCTCCGGACGTGGTGATAACCGCCATGGGCGACCTTTTCCCGGACATGGTGGAAAATTCCCTGAAGAGGCTGCGGGAGAAACTTCCGGCCGAACGGGTGCTGGTTACACCTGAAACCTGTTTTAGCGGCTTTGATGCCTACGAAAAGGTGGTCAAAGCCGGGGTCGACCTGGTTATCCTGGCTGCGCCGCCGTTTTTCCGGCCGGCTCATCTCAAAGCGGCCATTGAAGCGGGAAAGCATGTCTTCATGGAAAAACCGGTGGCCGTCGACCCGGTCGGTGTGCGCTCGGTAATAGCCTCGTCCGAGTTGGCCAGGCAGAAGAGACTGGCCATCGTGGCCGGTACCCAGCGCCGTCACCAGGCCCACTACGTGGAAATCATGAAGCGCATCCAGAACGGCGACATCGGGGAGATCGTGGCTGCCCAGTGCTACTGGAACATGGGGGCCCTGTGGGTGGAGCGGGCGGCTCAGAACTGGGCTGACCGCATCATCAAAAAGTGGTCGGACATGGAATGGCAGGTCCGCAACTGGCTGTTTACAGTCTGGTGCTCGGGCGACCACATCGTTGAGCAGCACGTCCACAACCTGGATGTCATCAACTGGGCCTTTGGTGCCCATCCGGTAAAGTGCATGGGCATGGGTGGGCGGGCGGCCCGGACCGACCCGATGTTCGGTAACGTCTATGACCATTTTGCCGTGGAGTATGAGTACCCGAATGGCGCCCGGGTGTTGAGCATGTGCCGGCAGACGGCCGGGGCGGCCGAGAATGTTTCGGAGCGGGTGGTCGGTACCAAGGGCCTGGCCTATACTGACAGTGCCGATGGCTATATAAGGGGACCGCGGCCATACAAGCCGGAAAAGGAATCGCCGAATCCTTACGTCCAGGAACATATCGACCTTATAAACAGCATAAAAGCGGGCAAACCGCTGAACGAAGGCCGGCAGGTGGCCGAGAGCACCCTGACCGCCATCATGGGCCGGATGAGCGCCTACACCGGTCGGGCCCTGAGCTGGGACTGGGTGATGAATGCTTCCAAGCTGGACCTGACGCCACCGCATTTTGAGTTCCGCGAGCTGCCCCCGCTCGAGGTGGCCATCCCCGGCAAAACCCCCCTCATTTAAACAGGGGACACCTGCAGGTGTCCCCTTTTTGGCCATAGCGGCGCAGCTAACTGGCTGAATATAAATTATTTGCGAGAGCAAAAATTGGGGACACTTATAAGTGTCCCCAAAACCTCTGTCTGAGCCAGCTCGCAGCCTTGAATATGGTCTCTATTCTGGATGATAATAAGCATGGATCAGGGGCTGGCAATTCTGTCCGTTAATTTAGATTAAAGGCATAAGGAGCGACAGATGTCGAAAAAATTACTGGCTTTCCTGTGTTTGACTGCGGTTCTCCTGTTCCTGGCTTCCTGTTTCTCTTACCAGAAAAACCCCAAGCTTCATTACTACAGCGGCCCGAACGTTCCCCCCGAGTTTATCAACATAGTCAGGGCTACCCCCTCTGAGATTGAATTCGTTCTACGGGTGAAATTCCCCGAAAAGAAACTCTACCACCTGATACTGGACGGTGACGAGCCTGTGGCCGAAGGCTGGTACTCAACGGTCAGGGCCGACGGAACCTCCTACACCCTGGTGATGAAGCCCAAGCCCGGCCTGAGCTTCCAGGTCGGCAAGACCTACCGCCTGTGCATCGGCCAGCAGAGCCCGGAGTATGTCCAGCTCGAATCAAACAACTACCAGTGTATGGCCGAGTATGTTTTCGTTTTTGAGGAGAAGTAACGCCCGGACTGGATCGTTCGGTCGCTCACCCCGGCACCAGTACGCCGGCCAGCTCACTTTGCTTCCTGGCGAATCTCACCATTTTTTACCGCGGTAAATTTCTTCCCCGTTACTGTGTCTTCAAGTACGGCCCCGTCGAGCTTCAGGTTCTCAGGGTTGTGATACTTGAGCCGGCCGCTCATCCGCAGCGTTCCCGTTTTTCGTTCTATCAATTCTTTAGCCACTTCCCGCTCCACCTGGATGAGCAGCTTGTTATTCTTAAATTGTATTTCAAAGCCGCCGCGGTCGGCATTGTACTGGGCGGCGCTAAGGGCGATCGTCTCTGAATACGGAATTTCAATCTGCCCGACCCGGGCTTCATATTCAGCAGTGGTTTCAAACGGGTCTTTCTTGAACTTTTCAGCGATCCCGTAGGAACTGATATCCCAGATGATGGCCACTTCCTCTCCGCTGGAGATTCCCGTGGCCAGGAATTTCCCGTCCGCGCTGAAGGCCACCGAGTAACAGAAGGGAACTCTCATGGCCCGTCCCTCTCCGGCCTCAAGGTCGATGATCATGACCGAGGTCTCGGGCGTCACCGCTACCCAGGGAGCCATCATGGGCCCGATGGCCGCAGCTACCAGCCGACCGTCGGGCGAGATGTCCAGATCGTTGACCCGGTCCGGCAGGGGATTAATGTCTTTTAACTTTTCCCCGCTGCCGATGTCCCAGACGATTATCCTTTTATCGGAACCACCGCTGACCAGTATTTTCCCGTCCCGGCTGATCACAAAATCGGTAATATAGTCCTGGTGTCCGGAGAAGCTCTTGACGATATTCCCCGAGCTTGCTTCCACTAAGACAATCCGTTCGCCGTTATAACTGGCGGCTATGTGTTTTCCATCGGGAGTGAACGCTACCCGGCTGCAGGTATCGTCTTTTTTCTTCAGGAAGGTGCTTGTTTTCTTCCTGGTCAAAACATCCCAGACCTCCAGGCCGCCGCCGTTGGCTGCGATGACCAGGTATTTCCCGTCGGGACTGTAGGCCGCGTTGAAAGCGGACCTGGCCCCGTCAAGGACCCGGCTGCCACCGCTCTTCAGGTCCCAGAGAACGAGCCTCCACTTTCCCATAACCGTGGCCAGCGTCTGCCCGTCCGGGCTGAAGTCAAAAGTGCAGAAGAAAGTGGGCGACTCTTTGGGCACGGTCAATACTCTGGTTGTTCCAGAACCGGGATCCCAGAGCAGGGCTCCGTTTCCTCCCGCCATGGCCACATACCTGCCGTCCGGACTGAAGCCTATCATTTCCACCCGCCCCTGGCCCGGGAGGCTCATAGTTCTATTTATGTTGACCAATCCTTTAAGCGGTATGAGAATCGGCGAGGCTTCCTCCTGGGTTTTTTGCCCGTCCAGAGCCGTCGGCCAGGCCAGAGCCAGGAACAAGGCCAGGATCGGGGCCAATCTGAAAATCTTCCCTTCCAGGCTGACCCTTCTCGTCATTTCCTTCTCCTTGGAGTCATCAAGTCTCGAGGCCCGCGCGCCTCTTGGCAATAATTTATGCCAAAAAATAAAGGATTGTCTACAATTTATCTTATGGGTTTTTGCGGGCCTCTGGCCCGGGGGAAAAATGGAAGAAACTGAATTTTATTTCGTCAAAATGACCTAGTGGAAGTTATTTAGAGCTTGATTTTTACCAGGCTAATCTTTGGTCGGGCCGAGTTCCCGGCCCAGCGTGTCTGAATCAGACACATCTTATTCTTGTTATTCTTTAATAGGCGGTCGAAACCATGTTTATTGCCATACGGAGCGCGGCAGCTCCAGCCCTGCTGCGGCTGGCGGCGGCCCTCCTCATGCTGGCCGGTTGCAGCCTTGTTTCTTCAGCCCGCGAACCTTCCTGGAGCCACGGGGACTGGTCGCGGTTTTTCCTGGCCAGCCCGTTGCAGCCTCCCCAGGGTATTCAGCTTCGCTACAAGAGGTCAGTCGGCGATGTGATCACCTACAAGCAGGTTTTTTATG
The DNA here is from genome assembly GCA_013178315.1 of Candidatus Aminicenantota bacterium. GTDB lineage: Bacteria > Acidobacteriota > Aminicenantia > Aminicenantales > Saccharicenantaceae > Saccharicenans. Next base: position 5,737 of record JABLWX010000017.1, on the reverse strand, counting down.
CCGAGCGCCAGATAGCCGTCGACCGACCCGAATCCTTCAAGTTTCGCATCGAATGGACGGTAAAGGTGGCCACCATCGGGGAAAGAGCCGGCCGCTATATCCTGGCCATTCAATACAACCGCGAACAGGCCAGGCTGCTCAACCAGAAGGAACTGGAAGAGATCCTTCCTCCCGAAGAAATCTTTGACGCCCTGGTAGAGCAAACAGATTTTGACCTGCAGACTACCAGGGTGGTCGAGGTTGATGACCTGGGACGCAACCTCAACCACAGCTATTATTACAACGAGATGTTCTCCGGCCTTCATCCCCTGGCCACCAGGATGTTCAGCCTGCCGGCCGAACCCGTCTACCCGGGCCTGACCTATGAGGTTGAAGCCGAGGAACCGGTGGTTATGACCTATAAAGGATTGATTCCCTGGGTCATCGGGGAAATGCACGTTTTTGAAGGAAAGGTGGCCGGTGGCCGGCTCAAGGCCAACTTTTTCAAGGAGTCCGGGCTGCTGGAGAGCCTGGAATACACCGGCGAATACCTGGTAAACCGCAAGCTGGTAAAGGAAACCTACCTTTATTCTTATATCGACAGGAAGAAGATGACCCCGGCCGAGATGCTCGGCGACGAGGCCCTGAACAAGGCCATTGTTCAGGCCGCCCTGGCCAGGAATTCCTTCAGGGTGCCGGCTTCAATCATCAAGTCCTTCCTGGACAGCCAGGATAAGGGCCGGCGTCGCCTGGCGGCAGCTTACTGCGCCATCCGGGGAATTCCCAACGGCCTGGACGTAGGGAGCTTATTGACCGACCCGGACCCGGTGGTCAGGTTCAATGCGGCCAAGGCCCTGACCCTTAAAACCTCCAATACCCAGATCATGAAAACCATAGCCCTTAACCCGGCCGACCCGCTGCAGCTCAGGGCCCGGAATTTCCTGGAGAAAAGTTCGTATTTCATCCCGGAAACCTACCGGGCGGAGTTCCGGAAGCTGCAGGATTATATTTACGGACAGGACACGGCGGAGCCGGTGACCGACATGCCCCCGGAAAAACTCCAGATGATGCTGAAATTCATGAAGCCCTACGGCGAACAGGTGGGCGGTTTCTACAAGAAGCTGATTCGCAACCCGGTCAGCGGTCGGGTTCAGCCCTACTTTGTTTACCTGCCGGTGGATTATGACCCCAATGAAGTCTTTCCGGTCGTGGTCTATTTCGGGGGCGGTGACGGCCGTGGCGACCAGGCCCTGACCGAGGCTTACCAGGAGTTGATGAAGGCCGATGAAATGGCCAGCTACATTCTGGTCGCTCCCCAGGCCGAAGGCATGTGGTGGGAGCAGGCTTCGACCGAGGGCTTTATAAAAATGGCCAACGAGGTCCTGAGTACTTACAGCATCGACACCGACCGCATCTACGCCGCCGGAACCTCGAACGGAGCCATGGCCACGTTTTTTTACGGGACACACCTGGCCGACCGGTTTGCGGCCATCTTCTCCAACATGGGCTACCCGGTGGTGAAGCATACGCCGCCGGAAACGCCGCGGGATGCCGAGGTCTTAAAAAACCTGAAGCACACCCCGGTCTACATCGTTCATGGCGACAGCGATACCATGGTCTTCCCGGTCGGCAGCCAGAAGGCCTACCAGACCCTGCGCCGCCTGAAATACGACGTCAAATACGACGAGTTCCCGGGACGCGACCACGACATCAAGCTGAGCGAACTCCGCGGGAAAATGATTCGCTGGTTCAGGGAAAAAGTCCGCGACGCCGTTCCCAAGCAGATAGAGTACGTGATCAACGACGAGCAGTTCAGCTGGCATTACTGGGTGAGGGTGGATAAAGTCAAAGCCCTTCCGGCCCAGGTTTCAGCCGAAATTGATGAAGCCAAGAACGAAATCAGGATCAAGACACGGAACGTGGAGAGCCTGACCGTCTTCTGCGACAGCCGGGAACTGGACCTGTCGAGGGAAGTCAGGATTATTCTTAACAACAAGGAAGTCTTTTCCGGGACGGTTGAACCTTCGGCGGCGGCCATGCTTGAAATCACCAAAACCCGCCTGGACCCGTCTCTCAGTTTCGGAGCCTCCGTCAAGCTCGAAGCCGATTGAACAGGGGACACCTTACGGTGTCCCTTTTTTTGCCCTCCGCCGCGATTTTCCTATGGGGAAACCTAACTGAAAAATCGGGGACACCTTAAAGTGTCCCCACTTGTAATCCGGCCGATTAAGTTTTAATCTGTTAGCTAAGAAACCCGGTAGACAGGAGAGTTTCAGGCAGTCGTGGAAGACATTGCCCGCGGAGTCAGGTCCTTTACCATCGGCACCACCGTCAGCCGTCTCCTCGGCCTGGGCCGGGAAATGGTCTTTGCCCATCTCTTCGGCTCAAGCCGCTCGACCGACGCCTTCAACGCCGCCTTCCGCATTCCCAACCTGCTGCGCGACCTGTTTGCTGAAACTTCCCTGTCAGCCGCCTTCGTCCCGGTTCTGACCGAGCAGAAGAGGCAGGGCAAGCACCACGAAAACCTGCTGGCTTCCAATATCTTCAACACGCTGCTGCTGGTGGTCGGGACCCTGACCATCCTGGGCATGCTCTTCAGCCGCCCGGTGGCCTCGCTGGTGGCCATGGGCTTCAGCCAGATCCCCGAAAAACTTTCGCTAACCGCCAGCCTGACTTTCATCACCTTTCCCTTTCTGCTTTTTGTCTCGCTGGCCGCCTGGGCCATGAGCTACCACAACACCGAGGGCTCGTTCTTCGTTCCCTCGGTGGCCCCGGCCTTTTTTAACGTCTTCTCCATCGCCGTCCCCCTGGCCATGTTCGGCTGGTACACGGCCCGCGGCGGCGACCCCATCTTCGGGGCGGCCATCGGGGTTACGGTCGGGGGCCTGATGCAATTCCTGATCCAGGTACCCGGCGTTTTTCGCCAGGGTTACCGCTACCGCTTCTACCTGAACTGGCGCGATCCCCACTTTCGCCGGGTGATGGCCCTGTTTGTCCCGGTGGCCATCGGCCTGGCCGGCTCGCGCATCAACGTCTTTGTCAACACCATCCTCGTTTCCTACCTGGCCGAGCGCTCCATGACCTGGCTCAACTACGCCTACCGCATCATGCACCTGCCGCTCGGCCTGTTCGGCATCGCCGTCGGCACCGTGGCCCTGCCGCGTTTTTCCCGCCTGGTGCTGGAGAACAGGCCCGACGAGCTCCGCGCCAGCCTCCTCGATTCGCTGAAGATGGTCTTCTTCCTGACCGTACCCTCGTCCGTCCTGATCGCCTTCTTTTCATACCCCCTGACCCGCCTCATCTACCAGCGTGGCCAGTTCAGCCCCGACGACACCGCCGCCGTCAGCCAGGCCCTCATCCTCTATGTCCTGGGCATCCCCTTCATCTCGGCCCTGCGCAACGTGGCCTCGGTCTTTTACGCCCACAAGGACGCCCGGGCTCCGATGTATGCCAGCTTCGTTTCCATAGGCCTCAACATCGTCATGAACCTGGCCCTGATGAAGCCGATCGGTTTCCTGGCTTTCCCGCTGTCGGCCTCGGTGGCCAGCGTGGTGAATATCTATGTCCTGGCCCGCTGGCTACCCCGCAAGATTGGCCCGACCGATTTCAGCCCGGTCTATGCCTTTTTCCTGAAGCTGGCCCTGGCCTCGACCCTGGCCGGTTTGGCCGGCCTTTACGGTTTCAAGGCTTTAACTTCTCGTTTCGGTACTACCTTCCTGCCGGTCTTCATCCTGACCATCATCTGTGGCCTGGCCGCCCTGCTCATCTTCTATGCAGCTTCCCGCCTCCTCGGCCTCAAAGAAGTCGACGCCTACCTGAAGCGATTTTTGAAAAGGTAGGAGACCTCTGGCCCATCTGGTAGCGCCACGCTTTACCGCCGGATCCGGCATCCCAGTTACACCGGGGAAATAATTTCCTTCATCGGAGTCGGGGTGGTATTCTGGCATTTTCCGGCCTCGGTCTTCACAACGCTCTTTCCCATAGTTGCCTTCGTTTACCGGGCAATTGTCGAGGAGAAAATGCTACTGGAAGAATTCGGCCGCGAGTACGAAGAGTACCGGAAAAGGACTCGAATGTTTATTTGAGGATGGTCCCTGGTAAGGCCCAGATCTATTGAATCCCTGGTCCCGAAAAATTTCCGCGGCAGAAACGATTCCAGTCCCGGGACAAAGAAGTTCTCTGCCGATGCCTGATATATGAATAGCTATTCATATATTGGCTGCCGGTTGAAATAAGAGGGGTAATAATAAAGAGCAAGGAGTGTAAACCCTCTCTCTTGCTTCTCACCGATTCTGAAAAAATGGGGGACGGGGTGGAGTCCCGTTGCTCAGCCGGCAACCCTCGGCTGTTCCAGGCAACCGGCCCGGCTGCCTCTCCGGGGCTCTACCGCGTCCCCCATTTTCTTTACCTGGCTGTTGCTCTTAAGGCCGGGATTTAAGCTGTCCCGCAGCCAGGATTTTTGCGATTTCCTGTTCATGTCAGCTTTCCGCCTTACCCCAGAATATGGGTGAATACGGAAACAGCTTCCACCACCGGCTGGGTGGCCACCAGGATCTTGTCCACCGTCAGGCCGCTGGCAATCAGTGTAAACATTGCCGCCGAGATCACCACGGCCGCCATCAGGGCTACGAGCCTTGTTCCGAGTTTCATTTCCGTTCTCCTTTCTTTCTGCTCAGGTCTCGCTCTTATGACCTTCATAGATTAAGACGCAGGCCGGGGTGAAAAGGTTCCTGAAATCAGAAAGATATTCGAGATATTGGGCTGGCAAGGGGAGATTCTTTCAGTTTGTACCTTTTATCGCCAGGAATGAAGTCCGGGGATATGGTCAGGCCGGCCCGTCCAATAACCGAAACTGCCGCGAGGGCCGGATAGCTTCTCCTCCTGGTTTCAACGCCGAAACGCAATTCAATCCTTTATTTAAAATTTAGCCGGCCGGCTTAAAAACCTGCAGAGATCGGAAACTTCCTTGATGGTTACAGGTTCGAAAAATTTTTAACCCGGGGCCTCAGCGCCCGACCAGTGCCCCGCCCAACCCCGAAATTTTCAGGCTGAATATCAGCAGGATGGCCACCAGGGTCAGGACCAGAGTCACCGCCGTTGATTCTTCCGCTTTAAGCTGGTGCCGGGCCAGGATGGAGGCGGCCATGATGGCCGGCGGCATGGCCGATTCTATCAGGATGGCGTAGAAGACCGGCTCGCTGCCCGGTCTGAGCGCGAACAGGAGAAAAAAGAAGGGGAGAATCATTCTGAACAGGCCCGTTTCCAGGATTTTCCTTAGCGGGATATTTTTGAACTGCAGCCTGGAGCCAAAGTAGACCAGCATCAGAGGCAGGCTCCACCAGCCGATTTTTCCGGCCAGTTCCAGGAATTTTTCCGGCAATTTAACCCCGCCCAGGACCAGGCCCAGCGATACCAGGCTGACAGTCACCGGCGGGAAGGAGAGCGTGGCGGTCACCGTTTCACCGAGTCCCCTCCCGTCCCGGGAATAGCGGATGGTAAGGAAGGTGGCCAGCGGTATGGCCAGCAACGAGCTGGCTGCCGAGTACAGGACGGCCGGCGCCAGGTCCCTGGTAAAAACTGCCACCAGCGGGAAGCCCAGGGCAGCCGTGTTTGGAAATATTGACAGGACCATCAGGGCTCCCCTCCAGCCCCGGTCATCTCTGATGAACTGGCGCCCGTAGAGATAAGACCCGGCCAGGCAGATGGCTACCCCGGCCGCCACGTAGAAAAATACCGGGCTCAGCCCGGCCAGGTATTC
>JABLWX010000016.1 GCA_013178315.1 Candidatus Aminicenantota bacterium | reverse complement strand
CTCAGCCCTGTGAGGTGGACCAGCCCATTCTTCTTGGCTCCGGCCGGATAGTGGCCATGTTCGATCATCGTTGAGGGAGGTGGTCCTGATGATGTCCCGGGTGTCCCGTCTTCCCGGGTTCTGGTCATCTGTGGCTCTCCGCATAATGGGAAACAATGCAGCCAGAAAATCTGCGAGGGAAAATCTGTCCTCATCTCCATCAGGCCAGGGCAAATCATTTCGGCACAAATTCAGGCCCGGCCGGCACTGGTGGCTTTTCCTGGCGGCGATTGTTTTTGTGTGCTACTACCTCTTCCAGGTTTACTGCGTGTTGCTGGGGCCGAAGGTGCCCGGTTTTTGGATGCTCCCCGGTCAGGAGCGAGGCCTACTTAAAATTGAGGTCTCTCCAGGAACTCCGGCCGAAAGGGCCGGTCTAAGGACGGGAGACCTCCTCCTGTCGTTCGATGGATATCCGCTAAGAACGGTCACGGATTTTGGGGCCATGGTGGCCAACCTTGAAACCGGCCGAAGCCACAGCTTTGGTGTGGAACGTGGCGGACAGCGCCTTGAGTTTCTGGTAAAAGTCGAGCGGGTCAGGTCTGCCTCGCGAACCCCTTTTATCATCTGGCAGGCGGTCTCCTTTTTTTTGCTGATTACTGCCCTTTTTATAGCCTTTAAAAAACCGGGTGAACGGCTGGCCTTGCTGGGAGCCCTGGCCCTGGCTTCGTTGTCTATCAGCATGGCCTGGTGGGACTCGTTGCCCTGGGGAGGGGCGGCCATCTGGAGAAAACTTCCCATTCTGCTGGGTGCTCTTCTATGGCTGCCCAGATTGGCTTCATTTTCAGTCGGGCCGATCATGCTGACTTTTTTTGCCCTCTTCCCGCGTCCTTTGTTCCGCCGGTCCTGGCTGCTTCTGGCAATCTGGTTGCCCGCCCTGACCTGGGTGCCCGGTTATCTCATCTATGTCTTTAACCTGGTTTACAGGCCCGCTCAGGCCTTCGGTCATGAGATATTAGCTATTCGGCCGGTCAGGATACTTGGCCTGTATTTTCTGGCTTCCCTGCTGGCTTTGATCTTCAATTATTTCCAGCTTAAGGACCTGAATGAGAGGCGGCGTCTTCGGGTGTTATTGGTCGGGGGAGCCGTCGGAGTTCTCCCCGGTGTCTTGAGGTATATCATCTGGGAGTCGAACTGGCCGCCGGGTCTATTTCGCTGGCTGGCTTCCGGGGTGCCGGACGTTATGATTGCTGTGATATTTATATTCTTTCCACTTTCATTTGCTTATTCGATCTTAAAACATCATCTGCTTGACATCAAACTCCTCGTCCGTCAAGGCCTGCGGTATGCGCTGGCCAGGGGAGCCCTGCTGGCAGTCGTTCCCGTCCTGGGTATTGTCCTGGTTGCCGACCTCCTGGTTCACGGCAACCAGCCCTTCATTGAAATTCTTAAAATCAGGGGCTGGATATATCTGGTGGTGCTCGGACTGGCGACCGGCCTCCATTCCCAGCGGCAGCGCTGGGCGCGGGCCATCGACCGCAAGTTTTTCAGGGAGCAATACGATGCCCGACAGCTGCTGCGGGAACTGGCAATTGAATCAGCCCGGGCCAGGAGTTTCCCGTCCGCGGCCGAGGTGGCCGTGGTTCGTATAAGCCGGGCCCTACACCCGTCATTTGTCTCTGTCATGTACCGGGCTTCCGGTCAGAAAGCTTTCCTGTGCCTGGCCGTATCGCCCCCTGACTGGAATGTCCCCCCGATGGCGGCCGAGGGAAGTTTTGCCAGCAGGTTGCGTGCTGCCGACAGGACCCTGGACCTAACTCAGATTGAACTGCTGGCAGACGGGACTGTCAGCCAGCACCCTGGCTCCGCGACCGTAACCGCCACCAGGACCCTGGGCTCAACTCAAGACACGAGACCGACCGAATATGAAACGGAATGGCTTAGAGCGGCCAGTGCCAGCCTGCTGGTGCCGATAGGCATGAATCCTCATGGCAACGAGGCCATACTGGTTCTCGGTCAGAAGCTCTCAGAAGAGCCTTATACCAGAGAGGACCGGGAGCTGCTCGAGGCCGTGGCTTCCAACCTGGTTCTACCCCTGGAAAGGCAGTCTCGCCCAACGACGCCGAGCACCGGAGTATTTGAGGAATGCCCCCGGTGCGGGACCTGCTGGGATAGCGGCTCCAGCTCTTGTGAGCACGACGGAGCTTCTCTGACGATTGTCCCATTGCCGCGGACCCTGGCTGGAAGGTATCGGCTTGAACGGCGTCTGGGTACCGGGGGCATGGGTACCGTCTATGAAGCCAGAGATGGGGCCCTGGGTCGGAGAGTTGCGGTTAAGTTCCTGAGGGAAGATTATGTCCATAGTGCCGCCGCGGCCAGCCGCTTTGAACGTGAAGCCAGGGCCGCCGCGGCCCTTGACCATCCCAATGTGGTTTCGGTCTTTGATTACGGTGTCGAAGGTGGCACCAGGGCCTTCCTGGTTATGGAGCTGCTTCAGGGCTCAACTTTGCGCGATTATCTGTGGTCCCGGGGAAAACTGGAGCCGGAGTTTATCTTGGAAGTCTTCCGACAGGTCTGTCAGGCAGTCGGCTCCGCCCACAGGAATAGACTGATCCACCGCGACTTGAAGCCGGAGAATATTTTTATCTGTGCCGGGACGGAAGCGAAAGAAGTCCTGGTTAAGGTCCTCGATTTTGGCGTGGCCAAGTTTCTCGACCTGTCCGAGGACAGCGGGGCAGCTCAGGACCTGATGACCACTGCCTCCGGAGTTCTGGTGGGCACCCCGGCCTATATGTCCCCCGAACAACTCCTGGGTGAAAAGCCCTCGGTGACCTGGGATCTCTGGGCCCTGGCCGTTTCAGTTTACGAATCGCTGACCGGAAGCTTGCCCTTTCCCGTGAAAGACAGGGAAATGTGGCGCCGCTCGGTGCTGGCGGGTGAGTATGTTCCTCTGAATCAGAGACTCCAGGGGGTTACGGTCAGGCTGGAAGAGTTCTTTGCCCGGGCGCTGGCCGTTGACCGTTCGAAGCGCCCGGGTTCGGCTTCAGAATTCTTTAAACAACTGGAGCGGGCCCTGTCCTGAGATTCTGGACGGGCGTGCTCGTTTTTCCTGGAATTCTTATTAAGGCCAGCCTTGTGGCCTTCTTTTGTTTGTAAACATAATCACCCGTTGGCGGCGTATTATTAATCGAGCCTGGCGCTTTATAAAAAGACTTGTTGGGCGGGTCCATTTTTCATTAGAATTAGCCATAAGGCAACAGGATGCGAATCTTCGAGGGCAGGTTATGCTGGAGTTAAAAATGGTTACCAAAAAATATGGATATCTTAAGGCCGTGGACGGAGTGAGTTTTACGGTGCGGGCGGGGGAGTCGGTCGGCTACCTCGGCCCCAACGGGGCCGGTAAATCCACCACCATCAAGATGCTGGCCGGACTGCTTGAGCCGACTGAGGGCGAAATTTTCTATAACGGCCGAAATGTCTGGAAAAATCTGGTCTGGTTCAAGCAAAGGATTGGATATGTGCCGGAAGAACCGGCCATCTATTCCCATATGAGCGCCTATGATTACCTGCTGATGGTTGGCAGGCTGCGTGGACTTGAAGACTCCATTCTCAAGAGAAAGATCATGGGCTTCATGGAAATCTTTGACCTGTCGGGTGATGTCCATTCGGAGATTGCTTCCTTTTCCAAGGGCATGGTCCAGAAAGTGCTGATTTCGGCGGCCCTTCTTCATGACCCGGAAGTCCTGCTTCTGGACGAACCACTCTCCGGGCTTGATGTTACCACGGCCCTGGTGATCCGGGAGCTGGTGCGCCGGTTGTCGGCCGAAGGCAAGCTGGTCATTTACTCATCTCATATTCTTGAAATCGTGGAGAAGGTGGCCAGCCGGGTTATTATCCTGTACCAGGGCAGGGTGCAGGCTGACGACTCGGTGGAGAATCTCCGCCAGTTGATGAAGTTGCCTTCGCTGGAGGATATATTCAATCAACTGGTGAAGCATGATGACCCGCAGGTCCTGTCCTCGGAGCTAGTTGCCCTGATGAAAAAGGGTTCCCGGGATTGAGCGGATTAACTGCGCAAGACAGGCTATTATGAGTATTATCAGTAACGCAGAAGAAAAGAAGCTCAACGGCTGGGCGCCGTTTATTCTCACCCGCCACTTTTTTAAACGCCTCTTCCTGAACGAAACGGTCTTTTTCGAAGAACAGATGGTGCAGAAGACCATAGGCATCATCGCCATCCTGTCCATTTTCCCCGCTTACATAGCTGATTCCCTCATGTTTATTTACCTTCTATTTCCCGAACGGGGGGCAGCCTGGGCCGAGACCGCCATGTTTACCACCCTGATCATGCTCTTAATAGGTCTGATCACTCTTTTTGAATGGGAAGTGATGTTCCTGGACCGCAGGGATTATCTGAACCTTATGCCCCTGCCCGTTAGGCCGCTTACCGTTTTTTCGGCCAAGTTCATCAGCCTGGTAATGTTCATCGGGCTGTTCACGGTTGGCATTAACTCTATTTCTTCGCTGGTCTTTGCCATGTATCTTTCTGAATCCAGGGCCTATGGCCTGCTTTCCGCGTTCGTCCTCCTGCTGGTCCATCTGCTGGTAATGCTGGCCGCCGGCTGCTTCATATTTTTCTCGATGGCCCTGCTGGTGGGCCTGTTCAATATCCTGCTTCGAGGCAGGGTTTTCCAGCGGCTGCTGGAGATAATTCGCTTTGGCCTGATCGTGGCCCACATCTTCATAATTTATTTTTTCGTTCTGGACACCAGGTGGATCGGGCAAAGATTTGAGAACATTCAGGCCCTCAAGGATACGCCAACTTCTTTCATGATGAACTTCCCGCCGCTCTGGTTTACCGGACTGTACCAGGTGCTCATGGGCAACCGCGAGCCGTTTTTCCGGAGCCTGGCTTCCAGGGCCCTGGTGTCCCTGGCTTCAGTGATCGTAGCCTTTTTCCTTATTACCTTGATTTCTTACGGCCGATACCTTAAGAAAGTTTCGCCCGAAGGGGCCAGGCATTTTCGGCCATCCTGGCTGCGAGGAATTATCGAACCCATCTTCAACTTCACCATTCTCAGAAACAGTGTGCAGAGAGCTATGTTCTGGTTCTACCACAGCGTCCTGACCCGGAGCCGGATGCATCGCCACAGAATTATGTCTTATCTTGGACTGGGACTTGGAATCAGCCTGATTATGCTGGTGTCGACCGGAAAATACTTCTGGAAGTATCATTCAGGGAGCATGCTTTCGCTGCCTCTGGTTCTGACCTTCTTTCTTCTGGTGGGTGTCAGGGAGGCCAGCAGTCTGCCGGTGGATCAGCCGGCCAGCTGGGCCTTCATCATAAGTGAGGCAAAAGAAAGGTGGCCGTATTTTTCGGCCCTCAGAAAAAGTGTGTTCATCCTTCTTATTCTTCCATTATATCTGGCCATTTTTGCTTTTTACTCCTTCCTCTGGGGCTGGAGGATGGCCGGGATTCATGGACTGTATTGCCTGGTTTTTGCCATCCTGCTGCTGGAGGTTCTGTTTTTCCAGCACCGGAAATTTCCTTTTGCCTGTTCCTACGTTCCGGGGAAAAGCAAGGTGCATTACCTCTGGTTGGTGTATGTGTTCTCTTTTGTCGCTTATGTTTTGATACCTCGGGCGATAGAACCAATCTTTCTGAACAGGCCCTGGCGACTGGTTTTCCTTTACCTGGCTTTAATAATGACCTTGGCCGCCCTGAGCTTTTACCACCAGCGCTATTTCTATCCTAACAACAGGATCATTTACGAAGATTCGCCTGACATCTCACCCGTCGAACTCTTTCATGCCACCTGAAAACCAGGTGCTTTTGACCCGGTTGGTCAGGCTGAATATAATTTATCTAAGAGGGGTTATGATGAAAATAAAGGTTCTGACAATTCTTGCAATTTTCTCTTCTTTCTTTTGGTTGGCCGCTATGCAACCCCGGCATTTGCCAGATATCAATTCCCTGAAAGAACTAAAGCTGGAGCTGGTGCTGGATCTATCAGAAAGAATGGATGTGGCCTTGCCCAGCCTTGGAAAGATAAGCAAAAAAGATGAATTTGTCTTCTTCGATGCCAGGCTGAGACGCCTGGTGGTCATGTCGCTCGACGGGCGGCAGGTCAGAACAATCGGTTCTTTCGGTGACGGCCCCGGAGAATACCGGCAGGTGCGCGATCTCCTGGTCGATGATGATGGCCTCTGGATACTGGATGCTCGCAGTCGACTTATGCAATATGGTTTCGAGGGTGGGTTGAGGCAACTCTGGAAACTGCCTTTTACCGCTCTGAGATTGCTCGGTCGTTCTGGCCAGGTTTTCTTCCTGGTTTGCCGGAGTGTGTCAGAGATTGGCCAATTTGAGAATGAAGTGATTAGGTGGCAGGAAGGGAAGGAACCGGTCAGTCTGTGCAAGATGCCCCTGGTTGTCATGAGAACAAAGGCTTTTTCTCTGGACGGCAGAGAAATTGCCGGCGGAGGTCTCGTTACCCTGTCAGCACCGGCTTTTGCCTTCCTGGGAGACCGGCTGGCGGCCGCGGCCGGAAGCTCCTATTCTATTCGCTTTTATGACCTGGAAGGACGGGAAACGGATACCTGGAAGTTTGAAGCCCCCGAGCCTGAATTTGGCAACTCAGTATTTAATAGCGTTAATAAGGAATTCAGAGCTTATGCCATCGGCGATATATTCAGCTTGCCGGACGGGCTGGCTGCTGTCGGCAACTATTTTAAGAAGGGGCAGCAGCGGCTTGATTGCTTCGGTTTTGATGGTCAGCTTCGGTCCTCCTGGCTGATTCCTTTAAGTCTTGACCCGCGGACTTGCCGCTTCTGGCTCGATGGGAGGTATCTCGTCTATTTTTCAGAGGACGAGGGCTGCCGGATTTACCGGGTCAGGTCCAGGTTGTAATTTTAATTAATCAGGTCTAATTCTCGTAAATAATTTTCTATCTCAGCCCGGGCCCTGGCCTCGAGAGAAAGCAGGGGAGAGCGGCAGGGGCCGCCGTAATACCCGCGCCGGTCCAGGGCATACTTGACCGCGGCAATACCATGGGTTTCGGTAAGGGCCCGGTTCAGTGGAATCAACCTGTACTGAAGCTCCCGGGCTTCATCTCTTTTGCCGGCGATGAATAGCTCGTACAGCCTGACACACAACTCGGGAGCCACGTTGGCCAGGGCCAGTATGGCCCCGCAGGCTCCCATGTCCAGGGCTGAGTAAAGGATGCTGCCCGAACCCGTAAAGTAATGGAAGTCGGGCGATACCCGGCTGACCACCTCGCCCAGGTAGGCCAGGCTACCGCCGCTTTCCTTAAGGCCGATGATATTCTCATGCTTCGATAACTCAACCACCAGCTCCAGGGGCAGCCAGATTTGAGTATTCTGGGGAATGTTATAAAGGATCACCGGAATCTCGGCCCTGTCGGCAACCTCCGAATAGTAAGCCTTCAGGGCCTCGTAGTTCATTCGGCTTTTATAATAAGAAGGAGGCTTGATGAGTGCATACTGAGCTCCGGCCCGGGCCAGTCGGTTGGTTACCTTCACCGTCCATTCAGCCGAGTCCCGGGCAGTCCCGGCGATGATGACCCTGTCGTTGCCCGCAGCTCTTCTGGCTTCTCTGACCAGGATTTCTGATTCTTCGTCGTCAACAAAAGGAGCTTCTCCGGTTGAGCCCATGACCACGTAGCCGGCCAGTCCGGTTCTGTTAAATTTCTCGATATTTTCCCTGAATTTTTCGGCAGATATCCGACCTTCGGAGAAGGGCGTGGTCAGAGCGGCAAAAATTCCTCTGAGCCTTTTATCCATTTATTTCTCCTCTGTCCTCATTTTTTAACTGGTCTTATCTTTTTTTTTACGGAATCTTTGGCTTTCGATTTCCCGCAGCGTACTTTCGTCCATCCCGAAGTAATGTCCGACCTCGTGCAACAGGACTTCTTCGATTTTTTCCCGGACCTGGTCTTCATCCTGGCAAAGACTTTCTATCGGAATTTTATACAGGACGATGACATCGGGCGGGACGTTCCCGTAATAAGAACCGCGGTGCTTCAGCGGAACGCCGTGATACAGTCCCAGGAGGTTTTGCCCGGGCGGGGGAAAATCTTCCACCAGCACGGCCACGTTCTTTATCTGCCGGGCATAGCGGCGGGGGATACTCTTTAGAGCTTCTTCCACCAGCTCCTGGAATCTTTCCCGGCTTAACTCGATCAAGGTGTTTTCCCTGGTAATTAAATCAACCAATATCGTAGCCAAAATTTGATAAATATGAAAGCCGGACGTCTGCGGTAGCCAGTCCTAAGGATAATATCAAATAGTTTTTTCACCCGGCTCGAAATGAATTAGATTCTCGGCCTGCTATTCAATGACGCCAGAAGCAGACTTGGTTTGCCTGGCATTCAGGCGGCCCTGTTATTTCTCAATACCTTTTCTGGCCCTGACCCCTTTTTCGTAGTAGTGTTTACGGCAGACCATCTCGGTGACCAGGTCGGCCCGGGCCAGTATGGACTCGGGGGCATAGCGCCCGGTCAGGATAACCTCCACCCCTTCCGGTTTCCTGTCCAGGAGTTCCAGCACTTTCTTCTCGGGCAACAGCCCGAGATTGATGGCCACGTTGACCTCGTCCAGGACAACAATCAGGTATTCACCCGAGAGCATGGCTTTCAGGCATTTTTTCAGCCCGGCTTCGGCCAGCCGGTAGTCTTCTTCTTCAAAATCTTCGGTTACTTTCAGGAATTTTTTCCGGCCGAATTGTTCTATGGTAATGAGGGGGGAAAGCTTCCTGGCGGCCAGGATTTCCCCGCTGGGCTGGCCCTTGAGGAACTGCCCGACGTAGGTCCTGAAACCGTGGCCGGCCGCTCTCAAAGCCAATCCCAGGGCGGCCGTGGTCTTGCCCTTGCCCTCGCCGGTATACACCTGAACATAACCGCGGAAGGCGCAGAGTTTTCTCTCCGGCTTATCCGACTGTTTGTTACTTTTCATTTTAGATAAGTCCTGTCTTTTCGGGCTCAGAATTTTTTCAGGCTAAAACTATAAGCGAAGATAAAACTTGAGTCAAATTTTAATCGTATGTTATAAGGGAAGGGCGGTAACCGCGCGTTAAACAAGATGAGTAACCGGCTCAAGAACCAGGTCGAGGTGGCCAGCCTCCGCATCCGACGTTATGCGCAGCGGACCCCAATGACTGAATCCCTGGAGCTTTCGGCCCGGCTCCAGGGCCGGGTGCTCTTGAAGTGGGAAGATGTTCAGCCGACCGGTTCCTTCAAGATTCGCGGAGCCAGCAACAGGATTCTGGCCAACCTGGAGGAGGCCCGCCGGCGCGGAGTGGTGGCTGCTTCCACCGGGAATCACGGCCTGGCCACGGCCGAGGTTTGCCAGAAAGAGGGACTATCGCTCGAGCTTTTTGTTCCTCGCACTATCTCGGAATTCAAGAAAAAGAACCTTGAGGATTATGGCCTCTCCTTCCGGATGATAGATGGCCCCTGCGAACAGGCGGAAAAGCTGGCCAGGGAGGAAGCCGGCCGCAGCGGGCGATTGTTCGTGTCGCCGTACAACGACGAGCAGGTGATAGCCGGCCAGGGGACCTGTGGACTGGAAATATGGGAGGACTGGCCCGAGGTCGAAGAAGTGGTGGTGCCGGTGGGCGGGGGAGGCCTGATCGCCGGAATAGCCTGCTACCTGAAAGAGAAGAAGCCGGGCATAAGAATTACCGGCGTTGAGCCCGAGCATTCAGCCTTTATCAAGCATTCCCTGGAGCTTGGTCGGCTGGACAATAGTTTTCTGGAAAGGCCAACCATTGCCGAGGCCGTGGCCGGGGGACTGGAGGAAGGCTCGGTAACCTTCGGGCTCATTCAAAAATACGTGGACCGGATATTGACCGTCAGCGAGGAGGCCATAGTCCAGGCCATCATCATCTGTTTCCGAAACCATCACCACCAGGTCGAGGGGGCTGGAGCCCTGTCCCTGGCCGGGATCCGCTCCTTCCCGGAACTTTTCGGGGGTAAGAAGCTGGTGGCTATAATAAGCGGGGGAAACATTGAAGACCGGCTCTGGGAAAAACTGGTACTTTCGCGATAAAATCATAAAAAATGTGATGAAAATGAGAAAAATTATCATCTCCGGGCGTTTCTTATTATGCTTGATTACGGCCATTATCATTCCGGCTCTGGTGCTGACAGGATGTAAAGAAAAGGTGAAAAAAGAAGAGAAAGTTTCGGGCCGCTTCACCGTGGGCATCATCCTGGCCTACGATTCGCCCACCTCCCTCGAGGTCCTGCGGGGGCTGGAAGAGAAGCTGGCTGACTACCAGAGGACCAGCGGCCAGAAGCTGGAAGTCATAGTCAGGAAGGCCAACGGCCAGGTGGCCATTCTGCCGGAACTGGTTCAGGGTCTGGCGGACAGGTCAGACCTGCTGGTGCCAATTTCCACCGCCGCCCTGCAGGCCGCGCTGATTGCCTCCAGTCGTCAGCCAATAGTTTTTTCCTCGGTGGCCAATCCCTATATCGTCCGGGCCGGACGAACGGCGGTTGACCACGACCCCCGGGTGACCGGTGTCTGCTCGACTGCCCCGATCAGACAGGTGCTGCAATTAATACACCGGGCCCTGCCGACGGCCAGGAAAATCGGCACCATCTGGACGCCCTCGGAAATCAACTCGGAATACTATCTCGAATTGATGAAGGAGGCAGCCGACGAGATGGGGCTGGAAATCGTGGGCCAGCCCATAGGCAGTGCCGGGGATATTGTCCAGGCCGTCCAGGCCCTGATCCGCGACCGGGTTGAAGTCTTATTTCCGGTCTCTGATAACACCATTAACTCCAATTTCCAGGTTATAGGCAAACTGGCCGCCGAAAACCGGTTGCCGCTCTTTGCTGCCTTCGCCACCGGAGCTGAACTGGGAGCCTGTGCCTCCATGGGCTTCGGCTTCGACGACATTGGCCACAGGACCGCCGAGCTGGTGATCAGGATAATAAACGGAGAAAGCCCGGCCCGCATTCCTTTTCAGTATGTTGACCGGGTCAAATTTTATGTGAACGAAGAAGCTGCCAGCAGGCAGGGCATCAAGCTGCCGGCGTCTTTAACCGGAATGGCCGACCGGATAATAAGCAATTCTGGCCGGGCCGGGAGCCGAGAGGGGTCCCCGGCAAGGGGGGTGGAGTGAAAAAATTAAGAATCTTAAAAGTTGTTGCGCTTGTATTCTTTTTTATGTTACTGGGAGCGTCCATCCTGACCTACGTTGCGTTCCGTTCCTCGCTGCCGGAAAAAAAGAATACCATCCTGATCCCCGGGCTGAGTTCTGGAGTGACCATCAACTGGGACAAGTGGGGCATTCCGCATATCAGGGCGGAGAATGAACAGGACCTTTTTCTGGCCTCGGGCTTTATCCAGGCCCGGGAAAGATTATGGCAGATGGAGCTGATAAGGCGGATGGCCCATGGTCGCCTGTCTGAGATCCTGGGAAAGCCCGGACTCAGGTTCGACATCCGGAGCCGGGTCCTGGGAATACCGCTGGCCATTGAACGTGACTACCAGAAACTTCCAGACGAGATGAAAGGACTGCTGGCAGCCTATGCCCGCGGGGTAAATGCCTACATCGACAGCATAAAGTGGGACTGGCCGCCCGAGTTCATCATTCTCAGGCACCGGCCCGAGCCCTGGCGGGTGGAGGATACTCTGGCCGTGAAGCACCTGCTGGCCCTGGGGCTGGCTGCCGACCTGACCTCAGAGCTGCCGCGGATGAATATTATGAAATTAACCGGGAAGCGGGGATTAGAAGTCCTGGAGCCGGGCATAGACTTCCCGCCGGACCCGGAAGTCAGGCTGGACCTGCTTTTCCTGGGCTGGATGGACCAGCCAGCCGTGGCCGGCTCTAATAACTGGGTCATTTCGGGCAACCTGACCGAATCCGGGCAGCCGCTGCTGGCCAACGACCCGCACCTGGCCATTTCCCTTCCACCTATCTGGATGGAAATGAGTCTGGAGTGCCCCGATTACAGAGTGACCGGGGTAACCGTTCCGGGCGTGCCCATGGTGGTCATCGGGCACAACCAGCATATAGCCTGGGGTGTGACCAATTCCTACGTGGATGTCCAGGATATCTATGTCGAGCAGGTTGACTGGGATAAGGAATCCTATTTCCGGAAGGGAGAATGGAAGCCTTTTTCCTTCCGCCGGGAAGAAGTCAAAGTCCGGGGCGAGAAGAATCCCACGGTCATGAATGTTCGCTGGGTGGAAGAAGGCCCGATGCTGACGCCCTTTCTCCTTAACTGCGAGATGCCCATCACCCTGCGCTGGACCATTTACGAAGGCGACCAGACCGTCTGCGGCCTGTACCTAATAAATAAAGCCCGCAACTGGACCGAGTTCACCCAGGCCATCAGGCTGTTTGAAAATCCTTCCCAGAATTTCGTCTATGCCGACATCTACGGGAACATAGGTTACTACCTGTCCGGCAAGATTCCGGTCCGCAAGAAAGAGAGCGCTGTCTATCCCTACCCAGGCTGGCGGGAGGATAGCCTGTGGACTGGCTACCTGGCCGAAGAGGATAAGCCCAACCAGTTCAACCCTCCGTCCGGTTTCATCGTGACCGCCAATAGCAATCTTTATCCCGAGGGCTATGCCCATTACCTGAGCTATGACTGGCTCTCCCCGGACAGGAAAGAAAGAATCCGGGAGCTGATCCAGGCCAGGCCGAAACATTCGGTCGAGACGATGATGGCCATCCAGAATGACGTCTATTCCAGGAGAGCGGAGCGACTGAAGAATGTGCTGAGCCAGGTCAGGCTGAGCGACCCGGTGGCCGAGGAGGCCAGGAAGTTGCTGGTGCAGTGGAACGGCGAGGTCAGGGGAGGACTGGCCCCGGCCATTTTTGAAGTCTTCTGGGACAGGCTGCAGGATTTAACCTTCAGGGATGATTTCCGAACCTATTATGAGCAGATTGCCGAATACTTCCGGGTGAAAGAGGCCGGGCTGGAGAGAATCCTGGACCAGCCAGATTCCAGATGGTTTGACAACAAGGAAACAGAGAAAGTGGAGACCCGGGAAGAAATGATCGAAAAAGCCTTGCTGGAAACAATGGCCTACCTCAGGAAAGAGTTCGGCCGCAACCAGGAAAAATGGGACTGGGCCGAAATGCACAGCCTGCATTACCGGCATATCCTGGGGCAGAAGTGGTTTCTGGGCTTTTTTAATGCCGGCCGCTTTCCCATGATCGGCGATGGAACGACAGTCAGGGCCAGCTTCGGGACCGAAGGCTGGGAGACAACCGGTGGTGCTTCCTGCCGGCTGATAGTCGACCTGTCCGACCTGGATAAGTCGCTGTCGGTCATTACCTCCGGCCAGAGCGGTCATTTCCTGGCCCCACATTATAAAGACCAGA
Organism: Candidatus Aminicenantota bacterium; assembly: GCA_013178315.1. Lineage (GTDB taxonomy): Bacteria > Acidobacteriota > Aminicenantia > Aminicenantales > Saccharicenantaceae > Saccharicenans. Next base: position 23,660 of record JABLWX010000016.1, on the reverse strand, counting down.
TTTCTCTGTATCTCAACAGTCTATACCATCCCTGGAGTTTTTCGGAGACGGCGGTCAGCCGGGTGCTGGAGCGGACGGAAAAACTACTACCGGGAAAATAAAATAGCAACCTGGGGATTAAAGGTCGAACACGGCCCGGCGGCTAAGACGGAGAGGCGAAAGCAGCCGACGATGCAGAAGCGTCGAGGCCTTGCGGCAGGCAACGGGCAGGTTGTAGCCGCCAACCAGGTAACAGAGAATTGCCGATGACAGAAAACAACCCGTTCCATGAACCTCGACCGGCAGTCTTCGCTTCTTGAACCGGAAAACCCGGTGGCCGTCGTAAAGGATGTCCACGGCTTTCTCCCTGAGGTGTCCACCCTTGACCAGGCATGGGGCCGAAGCCAGCTCGCTTAACCGCTTAGCAGCCTCGGCCATTTTTTCAGGACTATCGATCTTTTTATCAAGGAGGAGGGAGGCCTCTTCCAGGTTGGGAGTTAGCAGCGATATTTTCCCTCTGATCGTTTTGAGATAACCGCGCAGGCCATGGCTTTCCAGAAGCCAGTGGCCGGAGGAAGAACGGAAAACCGGGTCAACCACCACCGGCAGGCCCCGGCTCTCGCTGAGAATCTGTTCTATGGCCCGGAAGAGCCGTCGGCTTCCAACCATTCCCACCTTGAGTCCGGCCGGGCTGAAATCCGAGCACAGCTTCCTGTATTGCTGGAGAACAAGCCGTGGAGACAGCGTCAGGTAGTCATAAACACGGCGCGAATCCTGAACGGTGATCGAGGTCAGGACGGCCAGACCATAATAGCCCAGGTGGTTGAAGACTTTCAGGTCGAGGCTGGCTCCGGCTCCAGAGGTAGGATCGAAACCGGCCAGGGTTAAGAGCGCTCTCTTCATGGCTTCATTCTAACTTAAATCTCAGAATATTTTTAGGGGGACTGGCCGACTGTGGCTGGCTGCGGGGGTCTGAGATCATAATCCGAAAATTAATTGCGCTGTTCCCCAGGCTCTCGCCGGGCTTGCCGCGGAAATATTTAACTCGAGAGCCGTCTTTTTTCCCAGGCCTGTTCCTGTTCGTGATTTTTTAATCGCTGCACCTGTGATAAAATTTTTCCCGTGAAGGCCAGGTTTCATGCCTACATTTCGGGACGGGTGCAGGGAGTGGCCTTTCGCTTTTTTGCCCAGCACGTGGCCAACCAGCTGGGCATAACCGGCTGGGTTCGCAACCTTTACGACGGGCGGGTGGAGGTGGTAGCCGAAGGTGACCGGGAAGCGCTGGAGCTGTTCCTGGCCGAACTTAAGAAGGGGCCCAGGATGGCCAGGGTGGAGAAAGTCGACCTCGACTGGGAAGAATTCAGGGACGAGTTTCTCGATTTTTCAATAAAATTTTCCGGTTACTGACGGGCCTTAGGCCCTTATTTGCCGGAAGCCAGGAACTTTTTCCGGCAGTCTTCGGAACAGAAATAATAAACGCGCCCGTTTTTAGTTTCTTTAAGGGCCTCATCCTCGGAGATGTAGGTGTTGCAGACCTCGTCCTTGACCATGGCCTTCTTGGGCAGAGAGTCTGGCTGACGGCGGTTTCCGGCCGCCGGCTGCCCCAGTGATTGAAAAAAACGAACCACCAGTAAGACCAGGTAAAATAAGAGAAACAGGAAAATTAGTCTTATGAGCATCAGGTTAGAATTTACTCGATATCCTGCCCTCTGTCAAATAGGGTAAACCGGGCCATTTCTCTTGCTTTGCCAGGTATGAATGGCTATATTTTCTCTGATAATGATCGATAGCCATCTGCCGTCCAGAATCTGCCAGGCCCGGGCCAAAATCAGGGAGATGTCGTCTTGCTTTGATGAAAGCCATGGTTCCAGCTGGCCCGGAGTCCGGCCCGGATTGGAACCAGCAGAAATAGGCACCTGGCTCGACAGGCTCGCACCCCTGGCTGAATCTTTCAAGCCGGGTCATAAAAAATCAGTCGAACTGCTCTGGCTGGTGGAAGAACTGGCCGCAGGATTCCCGAGTACCACCCTGAGGGCAGTGGTCTGGTGGGGGGTGATTATTCCGGTCCTGGATAAAGCCGGGCTGGGCCGGGTCCAGATTGAGCCATCCCCTGAGGCTTGGACAACGACCGAGAAGCCGGTCCTGGCTTACAATCATCTCTTCCTGCCGCCTCCTACCAGCAGAACCTTTAAATTGGTTGGAACCCGGATGGTTGGGAGGTCCGGAACTGAAGACCAACCGGGCCAGTACTTTCCGGTCTTTGACCTGCCCGCGGATAAGAGAATCTTAATCCCGGCCGCTGGCCGAGCTGAAAATAGGCCAGCTCCCGGGTTGGAGTATTACCTGGTTGAAGATGAAAGCCTGAGCCTTGAGCCTGGCCCGGTTGGTGCAGGGCAATTTCCTTTCCGGCCGGCGGTGTGCCGGAGGGGCAGGGAGGAAGTCTCTGCCCGGAAAATCGAACCCATATTGAACCTGACCGTGGAAGAATTTCAGACCCGACTCGAAACTTACTTCCTGCTGCTGTCTGCGGTCTTTTCGGGCTGGGCCCGGGCCGGGTGGCAGGGGCTGGTCCGAAGGAAGCAGGCCGGCAATTTTTCCCCGGAACTGGATACGGAAATATCCTTCCTGGCCACGGAAATCGGCCGGCTGCAGCATGGCCTGTTTCATCTGAGCCGGAGCCGGTTCATTCCCGGCGGTTGCTATTCCAGAAAAGTTGAAAAGCTCTGCCTGAAAGGGTTACACTTGGCTTCCAGGGCCTGGAGGCATTGGCCGGCCCCGGGTCGGGCAAAAAATCTTTTCACAGGAGAGGGAACATGAAGCTTAAAGATTTTTATCGCCTGGCGGTCGAGGTGGGCATAAAGAATGACCCGAGACCCCGGGAAGAGATAGAACGGTTGCTCCAGGAAGAAAGGAAGGCTTTTGAAAAAATGGAGGCGGGGGACAGGGAGAACTTCGACCAGGACCGCCTGTTTAACCCCTTCGGGGACAGCCGGGTGCTGGCCGGCGACCCGGAAACCGAAGTCAGGCGCATTCTGGCCGGGATTGACATGGACGCGGCCGAAATTCTCCTGGCCTATACCCTCAACCGTGATGCGGACAAGAAAATTGACCTGGTGCTGGCCCACCATCCTTCAGGCCGGGCGCTGGCCCAGCTGTCCCAGGTGATGGCCCTTCAAATTGACCTGCTCACTTCTTTCGGCGTAACTCCCAGCGTGGCCGAACAGTTGATGGAAAAAAGGATTGGAGAAATCGAGAGAAGGCTGCTGCCAATAAACCATAACCGGGCGGTGGATGTGGCCCGGGTGCTGAACCTGCCCCTGGCCTGCCTGCATACCCCGGCCGATAACTGCGTGACCAGGTACCTCGGCGACCTTTTCCGGGAAAAATCCCCGGACAGGTTGAAGGATGTCCTGGAAATTCTCAAGGGCATTCCGGAGTACCGGAATTCCAGTCGCAACTCGGTTCCCCCCAAGATACTTTCCGGCTCGGAAAACAGCCGGGCCGGCAAGATCTATGTGGACATGACCGGCGGGACCGAGGGCTCCAAGGATATTTACGAGAAGCAGGCAGCGGCCGGCATCAGCACCCTGGTCGGCATGCATTACAGCGAGGAAGCCCTGGAAAAAGCCAAGAAGGCCAACCTGAACGTCATCGTGGCCGGCCATATCGCCAGCGATACCCTGGGGCTGAACCTGTTGCTCGACCAGCTGGAAAGGGAATCGGGTGAGAAGCTGGATGTAGTGGCCGTTTCAGGCTTTGAGAGAATAAGGCATCTTTAAGAAAGTTTAGGATTAAAGCAACTGAAAAAACAAACCAGAAAGTCAGGGGAGCTGGTTTGGCTAAATAGTTTCACTGCCTGGCCAGGTTGACCACCCAGCGGGCGAAGGTCCGGGCATCCTCCAGGTCATGGTGGTCAGGATGATTCCTGGCGGTCACGGCCATTTCAGTCCAGAGCTCATGCTCGGGGGAGCGACTGAGTATTTCCATGGCCTGGTCAGACACCTTGCCCCGGCAGGCAAAAGTCCCGAGTATTCGGGTCTGCCCGGCCAGTATCAGGGCCTGTTCCATGGCTTCCCGGGCCAGCCTGGTTCCAGGGATTGAGCCATGGGTCATGAACAGGGCGGCCTTAAGACCCGCCGGCAGGGACTTGAGAAAGGGCTCTATCCTGGCCGGAACACTGTGGCTGTGAACGGGAAATCCAACGAAGACCAGGTCGTACCCTGATAGGTCGGCGACCTGGGCTATGGGCTTGAGCTCCTTGGGCTCGGGCAGGACTTCATAAATGGCTTCGGCCACCATTTTGGTATTGCCACTAAGGCTGAGATAGGTAACCAGAACTCTCATTTCCACCTCTCCGCTTCAGGCCACACCGGCTATTTTGCCACAAGTTCTGTGCATTATAAAGCAGGGAAAAAAGATATCAGGTTACAGGAAGTCTTTTAGGGAGGGTGATGGTCACGGTCGTTCCCTGCCCGGGCTGGCTCTCCAGCCGGATTGTTCCCTCGTGTTCTTCCACGATTCTCTTGCAGATGGGGAGCCCCAGGCCGGTTCCCTTTTCCTTGGTAGAAAAATATGGTTCAAAAATATGCACGGCAACTTCTTCTGGAATGCCGCAGCCTGAATCTTTAATTTCCAGCTCCAGCTCGGCTCCCTTATCTCGGAGATTGATTTCCACCAGGCCAGGTCCTCTGATGGCCTCGATGGCATTGATCAGTATGTTGCGAATGGCCACCTTCATCTTGCCACGGTCACCAACCAGCTCGAAGTTGCGGCCTGATTCGCGAAGTGTGAATTTTATCCGCTCGGCCAGGGTTTCCCTGAAAGGCTGGAGCAGGTCCAGCACCAGGTCTTTCAGGTCAAACTTTTCCCTGATGGCCCCGCTTTCCCGGGCTATGGTCATGAATTCACCGGCAATCCGGCGCAGGTTTTCCACCTCGGAGATGATGTAGGAAATGGATTCTTTAAGGACCCGGTCAAAATCTGGATGACGGTCGGCGTGGACCTTCAGGATGTGCTCGGCCGATAGCTGAATCGGGGTCAGAGGGTTCTTGATTTCGTGGGCCACCTTCCTGGCCATCTCGGTCCAGGCCACCCGCTGGCTCAGTTCGGCCAGTTCCTTTTCGTGGGCTTTCAGGTTCTCCACCATCGTATTAAAGCCATCCACCAGGCTCCGCAGTTCGTCCCGGGCCTGGTGTTCCACCCTGACATCCAGGTTGCCTAGGCCAACTTCCTGGGTGGCCCTTATCAGCTGGTTGATGGGAACCACCACCATCTTCTTGATCGTGGCCACCAGGAAGCCAATGAGCAGGATGAAGAAGATGGAGGCAAACAGGAAAAACTCGAATAGCTCGGTCCGGGCCTGCGAGATTTCCTGCTTTTCAAATGGAAAGGGAAGATTAAGAAAATATACATCCTGACGGTAGCGGTAGGGAACGGTCAGGGTCTGGTAAGAATAGCGGCCGAATGTTTTACGGCTGACGGCCAGGGGCAGGTTCTGGAAGGCCAGCCTGAAATAGGTTTCGCCATCCAGCATTTCTGAAAGCAACCCGGTCTCAAAATATTCCCGCCGGCTGGAAGACAGTAACCGCCCGTTTTTGAACAGGTTGACATCGTTGTTGAGGGTGCTGCTAATCCAGAAAACCAGGTCTTCGGGCATCTCGGCAGCCGGCTGGTCATTCTGTTCCTGCAGGCTGATGAAGTCATGCAGGATGCTCCGGGCGAAATAGGCCCGGCTGGTGGCTTCCCGGACAAAGCGGTCGGCAAAGAGCCTGGCCACCACCGTCTGGCTGAAAAAAATAAAGAAAAACAGCGGCACCAATCCCGTCACCAGGAAGGCCAGGTAGACCCTGAAGGAGAACGAGCGGCCGGAGAGCCGCCATTGACCCTGCCTGAGGATGCGCGGCACCAGGGCGATGGCCAGGAATATGGCCAGGAGAAAGAAGAGTTTCAAGAAATCGGTAAACTGACGTCGCCACGATTTTTCCAGGTGATAAAAAACGTAGGTATTGTCATCGTCAAGGATGATGAAAAAGGCCCGGTATCGGGCCTGGCCGTCCCGGAAACTGCTCCAGAACCCAGACGCTGCCCCCCTGACTTTTTTCTGAAGGTCCGTGGGTAGAGCGAACCCGGGTTGGCTCTGGGTGAAGAGCGCTTGCCCCTGGCCGTTGAATATGGCCAGGCTGACCGGGAAATGCTGGAGCGAGGGAAGGGTATTGAGCCGCAGGAGCTCGAAATAGGGGTTGGCCGAATAGAAGAAGGGCAAGAGTTCGGGGTCGAGGCTGGCCCAGATGGCCAGCCTCCCGCCGCGGCCTTCTCCGTCCCTGAAGTCCTGGTAACCCACCAGGAAGTGTTTTTCCTGGCCGAGAATATCGAGGTACTGCTCCTCGATGACCGGGCTGGGCGAGAAGGGAAGGTCGTTGGTCTGCTCGGCAAAGACGGGCATGTTGAGCCCGAAGGAAGACAGTAATTTCAGGTCCTGGCTCTGTAGGTAGAGGCAGGAATTCCAGTTAAGCCTGGCCAGCAGGGTCAGGTTCCAGAGCCGACGGGCCAGTTCGGGATCAGCGGGATTTCTGAAATAGCTTAAAAGGTCGCGGGACCTTTTCTGCAGTTCGCCGAATGACTGCCTCAGAGCCATACCGGCCCAGGTTTTCTGAGACGAGACCAGGTGGACCAGAACGTTTTCGGTCAGATTTCTGGACTTGGCCTCGGTAAATTCCCGGAGCAGAAAATAGCTGAAGCAGGAAATTAAAAACAGGAAGATGGCCGAAAGGGCCCAGGTTTTCCAATTCAGGGTGGAAACTGCGGTGAGCAGGAGCCAGAAAATGAACAGAAAGGCCATCTCGTTCAGCCCGATATCCGTCACCAGGCGAAGCGAGAAAAACAGGGCCAGGCCGGCCAGCAGGAAACCGACCAGTGACGACGGCTGCCGGGGAAGCCCGGGCAAGATCTGCCTTGAGAACAGGATGACTGGAAGCAACAAACTTGAGATGACGAGGAATAAGCTCAGGTAGATTAGCAGTGAAGATGGGTTCAGGCTGAAACTCAACAGGTTCAGGTTGCAGTTTTCCACCAGCTCTTTTATAAACCAGGACAGGGCGGCTACCGATAGGGCCGAGGCCAGTCCCAGAATGATGGCCTTTAGTGCAGGCAGGCGGGCTTCAGGAGAATAGGAGGTTGCGGCCCCGGAACCGCGGAGGTAGGCTCCGGCAAAAATTCTGATGGTGGAATAGACAAGAGCACAAAACAACAGGCTGCTTATAAAGAGGTCGGCTGGAGAGGCAGCCAGCCCCAGCGGCCACCCCAGGCCCAGCCTTTCGGCGGTGAAGACTTTCCAGCCCGAAGCGGGGTAGTTCCGGGCCAGGATGCCGAGGTGGACCCTGATTATCATCAGGCCAGACAGGCTCAGAAGCCAGGCCAGCCACCTGGTTCCAGGAGCCCTGAGCTCGGAACGGTAGAGCCAGCCGGTAAACAGTATGAAGGCTACTATGGCCAGGACTATGGCCAGGATTCTCAGCATGGCCGGCAGGGCAAAGCGCTGTCGCTGCAGCTGCAGAGAATTCAGGGTAACCGTGGCCAGAATCTGTCCCTGCTCATTGCGGAGGGGAAAATAGAGTGTCCGGATTTCTACTTCCTCGGTCTGCTGGCTCAGGTATTCGTCGCCGGTCCGTGAGAAAAAACGGGCCAGGGCTTCAGTATCCTGTTCGTAGTCCCAGAAGTTGATGTCGGCCCCGCTCCCGGGCACGGATTTCAACCTGACGAATTCCCTGAGATAGGCCGACTGAAATTGCGGCTGGAAAGCCAGCAGTTCAAACAGGGCCAGGTAACGATCCCGCCCCGCTGGCACCAGCCGGACCAGGAAATAAGAAGCCCGGTCCTGGACGATAAAGCTTCCGTTCAAGAAACGGCTGGAACCATCAGGCCAGCCTTTTATTAGGCTATGAAGGTTGGCCACGTTTCCCAGCCAGAGGAGAGGATTAAGGTTATTGTCCAGCCAGGCCACGCCTTCCACTGCTGTTTCCAGGCCGGCTTTCTGGAATGTGGCGAAAATTTCCTCGGGTGTCAGTCCGGGGGCAATTTCCTGGAAATGGGCTTGCCTCGTTTTAAGAAGCTCCACCAGTGTCGAGAATTCAATCCTGATGCGGGCGGCACTTTTCCTGAGACTGGAAAGAGTTTCCGCTTCGCTCTGAACAGACCGGCTCTTAAGTAGAAGGGTAGAGGCGGCCAACAGGGCCAGACCGAGCAGGAAGAAACCGACGGCGAATTGCAGCCACCGGTTATTCCGCAGGTTTGACAGGCTGGCCATATCTTTCAAATTTTTTCCTTAGCGCTTTTCGGCCCTGATTTCCCGGATCTTCAACAGGCTCAGACTGCCGCGGCCGGCGGTTTTCTCGGGAAAAACATATAGGTAGAGCTTGAAGAGATACTTGCGACCGTCCCGCCTGTCGGCGGTTGACCACCGGGCCTGGATGATGGCCCCTTTCCGGTCGAGCACGGGTTGGTTTTCCTGGTCTATGAAAAATTCCAGGGTGGTGGTGTGCTGGAAGAGCTTTTTCATAATCTGGGAAGCCTGCTGGCGGGAAAAACAGTCAGACACCTGGAAAGGTTCGGGCAGGGTAATCAGGACCGGGGAGTCGAGAGGGAGCAATCGTTCCAGCCTGGCCGGATCGTTTTGGAGGAAGACTCCTTCCAGGGAAAAATTGAACTGGTTGATTATGGGCAGGAGAAAGGAAAGAACCAACCCGGCAAAGGCATTCACAATAACGATTCTAATAAATATCTATGGATAATTCCAGAAGGCCTGAAAATGAATTGTCAGCGGTGTTATCAGGCCTTCTTTTCTTCGGTTTTCTGCTCTTCCTGAAGGGCGGCAGCTTCAGCTTCCAGCTTTTTCTGCCGGATGGAATCCTTGATGCTGGAGATGCCGGCGATGATGGCGATCAGTCCTCCGAAGAACAGGATGGGTGGAATGAATCCGAAAACCAGCTCGTAAAACTCTCTCCACCAGACAAAAATCACCAGGTAAAGTCCGGCGATCATGGCCACGATGCCCAGGAAGATGGCTAAGTACTTGCCCATGCGGTACCTCCCTTCATTATTCACATCATAGCTTATTATTTACAAAATTTTTGAAAGATAGTCAAATACCTGGTTATTGTTGGCCGGGGGAGGCAAGAAGAACCCGTCACCACCAGATTGAATTCCATGGCTCCGGCGGGTAACATTATCCTGGGCATGAAGATGAAACTGAAGCTGGTTATTTTTGACCTGGACGGCACGGTGGTTGAGAACAGCTACGACTGGCCGGCAATAAAAAGGGAACTGGGGGTGCCGGCCGGCTCCATCCTGGCCTATCTTGACAGCCTGCCCGAACCCCAGAAGTCTGAGAAGTACGCCCTGCTCAGAAGGTACGAGAAGGAGCAGACCGAAAATTCGGTGTTGAAGGAAGGGGTGAGGGAATTCCTGGACTGGCTGGCCGCGACCGGAGTAAACCGGGCGCTGGTGACCAATAACAGCCAGGACAACACCCGCCACCTGCTGGAAAAGTTTGGCCTGGAATTTGACCTGGTTCTCACCAGGGAAAGCGGGCTGCATAAACCGGCCGGAACTCCTTTTCTCAGGGTTATGGAACGCTTTGGAGTCAGGGCCAGTGAAACCGCGGTGGTCGGGGATACCAACTATGACCTGCTGGCCGCCCGGGAGGCCGGTATAAAAATGGTATTTATCTTAAAGAGCCCGATGACTCCAGCTGGCCTGGAAGGAGCGGAGTTGGTGGCCACCTTCGACGAATTAAGGAAGAGAATACAACAACTGGTTCCCGGGTAAAAGCCAGTCGCCGCTCGGCTAAACACCTTTGGGAAGCCTTCCAATAAACTTCTAAGCTTCTGGTGGTATCCCGGGCCAAAACGGCCGCACTGAAAAGAATCAGGCCCACCCGCCAGCGGCCGGGTTGGGCAGATGATCAGATTGTTGAACTGGAACCTGTTCCTTGGATCCGGTTTTGACTTCAAAACGATGATGATCGTAAGTGGTTATTTCTTTATTGTTGTTATGAACACGAATAAGGGTAGCGGACGGTAAATTTCAACAATTTTTACCACCTTAGTTTTAAGAACCTTTCTGTCCGGGCCCGGGCTCTTATCCGGCAGACCGTTCAGGTTTTCTTATTTCTGCGGTTGCTCGTAGACCACCTTTCCGCCAATTATGGTATAAGTTATCGGGGCGGTCAGGATTTCCTTTGGCTCCGCCGAGAAAATATCGCGCCCGAAGACCGTCAGGTCAGCCAGTTTACCGGGCTCCAGGGTGCCTTTCAGGTTTTCTTCGAAGGAGGCGTAGGCCGAACCCCAGGTGAAATACTTGATGGCCTCGGCCAGGCTGAGTTTCTGCTCGGGGAACCAGCCGCCTTCCGGGAAATCGAACTCGATATTTTTCCTGGTGACGGCAGAATAAAGGCCGCGGCGCGGGTCGAGCGGTTCAACCGGCCAGTCAGAGCCGAAAGCCAGCACGGCGCCGTTGTCCAGCAGCGTTCTCCAGGCGTAGGCATACCTGGAACGTTCTTTGCCGACCCTGATTTCGCAGAAGCGCATGTCGGTGGTGCAGTGGGTGGGCTGCATGGAGGCGATGACTCCCAGTTCCTTGAAGCGCGGGAAATCTTCCGGCCTGATGACCTGGGCATGTTCCACCCGGAAGCGCAGGTCCTTTTTGCCATGTTTCTTCTGGGCTCTTTCCACCGCGTTAAGCACCCAGTTAACGCCCTTATCGCCTATAGCATGGGTGCCCACCTGGAAGTCATTGGCATAAGCCTTTTCCAGGAGATCATAAAAAACCTCTTCCGGGTACTGGGGCAAACCCGATTTGGTCGGGTCATCGGCAAAGGGCTCGAACATCAGGGCGGTGCCGGAGCCCAGGGTGCCGTCGATGAAGGCTTTGAGGAAGCCCACTTTCAGGTAATCGTCACCCTGTCCCTGGCGCAGGCCCATCTTGATATACTGGTCGATGCCTTCAATCGGCAGCCAGGCATAGACACGCAGAGTCAGCCTGCCCTCGGCATTGAGCTTTTTATAAATCTCCAGTTCCCGCAATCCAACATCCGCCTGAACACCGGTCAGGCCGAGCTTGCGGGCATGGTCCAGGGCCCGGAGGATGTCTTCTTCCGGGGTGGACTTTATCTCGGACCTGACTTTTATCAGGCCCATGGCCGATTCTTTGAGGATGCCGGTTGGCTCGCCGGTTCTTGGGTCACGGACGATTTCCCCTCCAAACGGATCCCTGGTCTTTTTATCTATGCCTGAAATTTTCAGGGCCAGGCTGTTGAGCCAGGCTGAATGTCCGTCGACTCTCCGGATAACCACCGGATTCTGCGGCGATACTTTGTCCAGGTCTTCCTTCGTGGGCCATTTCTGCCCGGGGAAAAGGGTGTGGTCATATTCCCGGCCGAAGATCGGAGTGCCCGGCGGCAGCTCTTTAATTTTTTCGGTCACCATCTGCTGGACCTTTTCCACGGAGTCGACCCCACGGAAGCTGAGTTCAATGAGAGAACGACCGCCGGATGAAAAATGGGTGTGGGCGTCTATCAGCCCGGGGATGGCCACGCCATCCTTGAGTTCAATGAGCCTGGTTTCAGGTCCGATATATTTTTTAATTTCCTTCCTGGTGCCGGTGGCCAGGATTTTGCCTTCAGAAGCGGCCAGGGCTTCCACAAAGGCCGGAGAGTCCAGACCGGTGAAAATTTTACCGGTGATTACCAGGCTGGCCTTGGTTGCCGGCTGCTTCTGGCAGCTCACGGCCGTCAGTCCGGACAGACTTAAGAGAGCCAGGAGCAAAATTATGGTTGGTTTCAATCCGAATCTTGTTCTCATTTCTGTCTCCAGAAAAAATTTTTCTCTATGATAACACAACGACCCAAGAGAAAGAAAAAACATTTTGCCCTGTCAGGTTGTAATTGAAGCGAGGGGTTAGCCGGGGCAGTCAGGGGGATTTTCAAATTGCGGTTGAAAAATTTCTCAAGCTGGAGAAAAATTATATCTCGTACAGCCGACAAAACCAGAAGGGAAAAGTCGATGAAAGAACAAAAACTTCTCTTAATTCCCGGGCCCAGCCCGGTGGTCGACCGTATCCTGGAAGCCCTGGCCCAGCCGACAGTTTCCCATATAAGCCCCCAGATGGAAAAGGAACTGGGCGGGGCCCTGGAGAACATGAAAAAGATCGTCTTCACCACAAGTGGCCAGCCGTTCATCGTGGCCGGGGCCGGCACCCTGGCCATGGAAATTGCCCTGCTGAACATCGTTGCCGACCAGGACCGGGTCCTGGTCCTATCCCAGGGTTATTTCGGCAACCGAATGGCCGAGATCTGCGAGGCTTTTGACATCAAGTATCACCTTCTACAGAGCCCGTGGGGCCGGGTGGTGACGGCCGAGGAGCTCCGGACAGAGCTCAAAAAACATAAATACGAGATTGTGGTTTGCACCCACGTGGACACCGCCACCGGAGCCTGCGCTCCCGTCCGGGAATATGCGGAAGTGATACGCCAGGTGGCTCCCGAAGCACTATTTGTGGTTGATGGAGTTTGCGCCACGGGAGGGATTGAGGAGCGAATGGATGACTGGGGAATCGATGTCATCTTGACCGCCGCCCAGAAATGCCTGGGGGCTCCACCGGGCCTGGCCATCGATGTTTTTTCGAAGCGGGCCATGGACAAGCGTCGCCAGCTCCACCGGGTCAAGGCCTATTATGCCGATATTCTGCGCTGGCTGCCGGTCATGGAAAATCCAAACAGGTATTTTTCCACCCCCTGTGTCAATGAGATCAGGGCCTTCTACGAGGCTACCAGGATCGTCCTGGAAGAAGGGCTGGACAGGAGGTTTGAAAGGCATGACCGCCTGGCTTCGGTTATCCGCAGCGGCCTGAGCTCTCTCGGTTTCAGTATTTTTACCGATGAAACCTGCCTGGCGGCCACCCTGTCGGCGGTCCGTTACCCCGAGGGCCTGGATGATGTAAGCTTCAGGCGCAAGCTCTACGAGAACGGGGTGGTGGTGGCCGGGGGGCTGGGTCCGGTGGCCGGCCAGGTTTTCCGCCTGGGGCACATGGGCAACCTGACCAGGGAACAGGTCATCTTTGCCTTTGATGCCATAGAAAAAACTCTCCTGAACTTGGGCTATGCCTTTACCCTTGGCGATGGGGTGGAAACGGTCCGCTCCCTTCTGGTAAGATAGAAGACGTTATAAGCATCCTGTGACCGGAAGTCGGCCTGGCCACCATGGCTGTTTCAGGTCGCGGTCGCGTTCACCATCATTTGAGGTTACATGATGAAAAGCAGAGTTTATTTTATCAAGGCCAACCGCGAAGAGAAGCCCGAAATAATCGCCAGGAAAGCCCGGGCCATCTACCTGGCCCTCGGCCTTAACGAGAAAATTCAGTCGGAAGATTTCGTGGCTCTCAAGATTCATTTCGGAGAAAAAAATAATACCGGGCATATCAAGCCCCGCTGGTTGACCGGTATCATCGACGAGGTTCTGAAAAAGAGCCAGAGAGCCTTTCTTTCGGACAGCAACACCCTCTACGTCGGCAACCGCTCTAACTCGGTGGACCACATCCGGCTGGCCTGGGAGCATGGCTTCACCCCGGACGTGGTCAGGATACCGGTGATCATTGCCGACGGCCTGGTCGGCCGGGAAAAATCTGAAGTTAAGGTGGAAGGACAGAGAATCAAGTCTTCCCGGATTGCCAGCGCCTTCCTTCATTCGGAGGCCATGCTCTGTTTGACCCACGTTACCGGGCATGTCCAGACCGGGGTGGGGGCGGCCATCAAGAACCTGGGCATGGGCTGCGCTTCCCGGGCCGGCAAGCTGGACCAGCACTCGGTTGTCCATCCCAGGGTGAATGCCAAGCAGTGCCGCAACTGCGGGGTCTGTATCAGGTATTGTCCGGCCGGGGCGATCGTCCAGGCTGAAAGTTACGTGATGATCGATGACGAAAAGTGCATCGGCTGCGGCGAATGCCTGGTGGTCTGCAAATACGGTGCGGTCAAGATGAAGTGGGATGAAGATTCCCGCCGCTTGCAGGAAAAAATGGCGGAATATGCCCTTTCGGTTAAGAACCATTTCGGGGAAAAGATTGGCTTCATTAATTTTATTCTTCAGGTCACCAAGGACTGCGACTGCATGGCCAAGAACCAGCCGGCCATCGTCCAGGATGTAGGGATAGTTGGCTCCCTGGATCCGGTGGCGGTGGACCAGGCTTCGGCCGACCTGGTGGTTAAGACAGCTGGCCGCGATGCCTTCAAGCAGGGTTACAACATCGACTGGTCGGTGCAGCTGGCCTACGGGGAGAAGATAGGGCTTGGCCGCCAGAAATACGAGCTGGTGGAGCTCGAGGAATTCTGAATAAGAATTCTGGAGTAAGAATCTCTTCCGTTTCGGGCCAGCCCCGGTTGCTGATTCGCTGAACAAGAATCCGGACCTTTTAAATACAGATCACAGCCTGCCCAATCCCGGGTGAACTGACCCATTGGCTCTGCTTGAAGTATTTTTTTGACTCCAGCTGAAGTGCACGTTTTCTCAGCCCGATAGCAAAGAGGTCGGTTAAAAGGCAATTAATCAGCAAGCCTTTCGGGGGGCAAGGGAATGGTGCTGCTCCACCGATAGTTGCCAGGCTTCTCCTGTTTTCGGAATTTTTAAGCCCTGAAAAGCTCGGAATGAAAATATAGACTCAGCGCAGTTTGACCAGGCGTCGGTCAAAGATGAAGATGGCCGCGGCGTAAACCAGGAAAATAATGGCCGAGGCCAGGACGGGAATTTTTTCTCCGAGGTTATTGGCGGCGGCACCTATCCACAGGGCGGCGAAGGGCATCAGCCCGAAAAAGACAAAGCTATAGATACTCATCACCCGGCCCCTGATATTCTCGGGAGTGTGAATCTGGACCAGGGCATTGGCCAAGTTATAGATTATGATAACCCCAACTCCGCTTACGAACAGCAGGAGGAGGGACAGTGGCAAGAACCTGGACAGGGCAAAAAGAATTATAGACACCGGGTAGAATAACATTCCCAGGATTAGCAACTTGCCCCGGGACAGGTGCGGGCTGAAAGAAGCTATGAACAGGGCCCCGGTTAAGGCCCCGAGACCGGAAGCGGTCAGCAAGAAGCCGTTGGTGCGGGCATTGCCACCGAGGATTTGGACCGCCCAGGCCGGAAGGATGGTTATAAAGGCCCGGCCAAACAGGGTGGTTATGGCCACGGTCAGGACCAGGATTCGGATGGTATTGTGTTTAAGGACGTATTCTACGCCCTCTTTCAGGTCCTGAATAATCGAGTTTTTGGACTGGCGCGGAACAAATGGCCGGAGCTTCATCAGGGCCAGGGCCACGATGACAGCGATGAAACTCAGGCCGTTTATGGTGAAACACCAGGCCGGGCCCACTGCGGCGTAGATTATTCCGCTGGCCGCCGGTCCCAGGGCCTGGGCGCTGTTGAACATGGCTGAATTCAGGGCTATGGCATTGGTCAGGGCATCGGGTTCGATCATTTCCATGACAAAGGCCTGGCGAGCCGGGGCGTCAAAGGCGTTGACTATTCCTGTGCAGAAGGCCAGGATGATGATGTGCCAGGGCTGGACCAGCCGCAAAAAGACCAGCCCGGCCAGGATAAAGGCCAGGATCATCAGGGCCAGTTGAGTCAGGATCATGATGCGCCGGCGGGGGATGCGGTCGGCCACCACGCCGCCGTAGAGCATGAAAAGCCAGGTGGGCAGACCGGCGGCAAAGCCCGCGTAACCGAGGTACGCGGGGGAGTGGGTCAGTTCATAGACCAGGAAAGCCTGGGCCGTCATCTGCATCCAGGAGCCCAGGACCGAAATCAGCTGACCCCAGAACCAAAGCCGGTAGTTGGGGTACTTGAGAGCGTAGAAGGTTTGTCGCCAGGAGAATTTCTTGCCCAGGGCCAGAAGCCGGGGCAGAAACTGGGTTGAGGTTTCGTTTATTTCCTGGTCCATGCGATTTAATTAAATTAATAGCCCAAATTATACGTCCGCGGGGCTTCCCCGGCAACTGTCGTGGTAAGCTTCTACTAATGGATGCTATAAATTGTGCGGCCTCTCAGGGTTGCTGCAATAATATTATTCTGGGCTTGCTGCCGGATGTTCACCACTTTTGGAGGCCATGATAGATGATTGAATTTCAATATTTTTCAGGCTGCCCTCATTCCCGACCGACCCTGGATAATATTCGGTACCTGGTAAGGAGCGGGTTCATATTAACTCAACTTCCGGTCAGGCGGGCCAGCTCGGCCTTGTAGACCACCAGGTCTGATTCGCTGAAGAGGACAAATCTTATTTTTTTGACCTGCTTAAGCTGCGGGATCATTTCTATAACCGTTTTTAAGGCCACGTCGGTGGCTTGCTCCAGGGGATATCGGAAATAGCCGGTGGAGATGGCCGGGAAAGCAATGGAATCTATGCCGTGCTGTTCGGCCAGGAGCAGGGAGTTGCGGTAGCAATCTGATAGGAGCTTTGCCTCCGGTTTATCAACTCCATAGACCGGCCCCAGAGTGTGGATGACATATTTATTGGGCAGGTTGTAGCCGGCGGTGATTACGGCCTGGCCGGGTTCTATCGGGGCATACTTCTGGCATTCTTCCTCCAGGCCTGGACCGGCGGCCCGGTGGATGGCCCCGGCCACTCCGCCACCCGGCCGGAGGTGGGCGTTGGCCGCGTTGACAATGGCCATCATGTCAGGCTGGTCGGCAATGTTCCCCATAACACATTCGATGATAACGCCGGAAATCTCTTTGATCATCTGGACAGGCCCTCCTTGTATATACAATTTGAATATACTGAAATAGTTTCAAAATACAACTGGAAAATCTGGCCCTGGAGGATAGGGCGTGTTGCCGAAGGACTGGCTTCGATTCAAGGTAGATGACCATAGGCCAGTTTGTGGCTCTTAGTGAAAGATTGGCGGGAGTTTCAAACGGCTTAATTAATTAAATAGAAGAGAGTAAAAATATCTCGTTATCGGATCAGAATAAATCAAATATTTTGTCCACGGTTATCTTGGTTCCAGCTACCCGAATTTCATATGAATAGCCATTCATATATTTGGGGGTAAAATTTCACCGGCAAGCTTCCGGCTGGTATTGACAACAATTCTTTTCTGGTCTCAAAACTGGCTGCCTGAGTTAAGGGTAGAGTAATGGCCGATCGACTGAGCCGCCGCTCCCTCCTGTCCTGTTCTGGCTATCCCCGGGAGTGGCAATCGAGATAGATGGCAATACAATTCCGGCCCGGTACATACTGGTCAACCCGTCAAGCTTCGTGACCAGAACATAGGGCATTATTCTGGCGTGGAGGGCGGTTAAGTTTATAAAGATATTTAAGTGTGGAATCTGGAATAGCCTATATTATGTTAAGTCAAAAGTATTGGCTGACAGGGTAACTCCCGATGCCTTCCTGCTATTTCAAGAAAAGTTAGACATGTTTTGTCCAAGTACACTAAAAGAAAAGTTCAAGAAAACACAAAAGTGGCTATGCATATTTAACGGGGGAAATAAGAGAAAAACAAAATCGGGGAGGTGGGATTTGAACCCACGACCCCAGCGTCCCGAACGCTGTGCGCTGGCCAGGCTGCGCTACTCCCCGAAGGCTAAAAATTATAGATTAATCAGGCGGATATGTCCAGCATCCGCCGGCTTTTTATTTTGGATTGAGCACCCCATTATGGAATGAAAATTTTGCGTTTTTCTTGTCCTTTCTGCTTTGGGAATAATTGCAGGGCAACAAGAATAGTTGAGATAGACCTTCGAGCAGAGGGGGAATCCGAGGAAATGCTGATTGCAGTGGAGTTTATGATTTAGATAGTTCTATGCCGAGTCCGAAAATTTCTATCGCCAGAACCTCCTGGCCACGGCAGCTCAAAGTTCCGACTCCAGGCTCAGCGGCTTTGCGTCTTCTCAAAAGCCGAAGGGCTGGGAGCCTTGACCACAAAAAATTCCAGGGTGTCGTCTTGCTGGTTGCTGACGTTCATCTTGATGTTGTAGGGTATGTTGATTATGGTCCCGGCCGGGTAATGATGGGCGGGCTGGTCGGCCAGCTGCAGGGTTACTCTGCCACGGATTACAATCATGTAGACGTTGGAGTTGGAAAAATGCTCGGGCAGGGCCTGCCCCTTGTTCAGAACCATATGATTTATATTCACGTTGTCGTCGGCAATTATTTTCTCGATCACCTTGTCATCGGTACGGGTGAAATTGTAAGTTTTTTCAATCATGGCTTCGTCCTTTCCAGGAATTGTTAGTTTCTTAAAAAACCCAGAGAGCCTTTTTCTAGCCTTTTTGCGGTTCTGCTCTCTGCAACTCTCACTTACCAATGTACCATAATTTGTCCCTCTTGACTCACTTTCCTTAGTATTATCTGTATCCATCATCCTGGATTATTACTGGTTTTTCTTTCCTTCTTGAAGCGTTTTTTCCAGGATTGATTAATTATTCACACGACCTTTTGACTGCCTGCTGTCACCTGTTATATAAAAGGGTTTGATACCTGCCGGGATGGTCATGAACATCGGTTCCGATTTCAGAGAGTTAAAGCAAGACGGGAAAGCTAATGCCAGAGTATTGAAAGTATATGCTCATAAAATCTTATTTGGGAGGTAGCGGATATGAAGAAGATTTATTTCAACCTGAAGCTGGCAGCAACTCTGTCTTTCATCATCGCTCTTGGTCTTTTCCTGAGTAGCCCGGTTCTGGCCGGGCAGGAATCCTGCCAGGTTCAGGAGGGGCTGACCGTCCAGAGCAAAATCCTGGGAAAAGAGGTTCGCTATACTATATATCTGCCGCCCGATTACCAGACCTCGAACCGTCGCTACCCGGTGGTTTACCTGCTCCACGGCTACACCGATAACGATACCGGCTGGCTGCAGTTCGGTGAAGTCCACCTGACCGCGGATAAAGCCATAGCCGAGCGACAGATACCGCCGATGATAATAGTCATGCCCGACGGGGGAGTGAGCTGGTACATCAACGATTACCAGAATAAGGTCCGCTACGAAGACTTTTTCTTCCAGGAATTCATCCCTTACATAGATGCTACCTACCGCACCCGGCCGGAGAAGGAGTACCGGGGAATTGCCGGGCTGTCCATGGGCGGCTGGGGGACCCTGATTTATGCCCTGCGCTACCCTGAGATGTTTGCGGCCGCAGCTCCTTTCAGTGCGGCAGTCTGGACAGATGAAGAAGTTATCGCCACCGACGAAAAGGTCTACGAGCGCATCTTCGCGCCGCTTTTTGGACCCGGCTTGAAGGGCAAGGACCGGCTAACCGCCCATTTCAGAAGTTATAATCCCCTGGACCTGGTCAAAACACTACCGGTGGAGAAGATCAAGACGGTGCGCTTTTACATAGATTGCGGCGATGACGATTTTCTTTACAAGGGCAACGCCGCGCTGCACGTGGCCATGCGCGACCGGAAAATCCCGCACGAGTTTCGGGTCCGGGACGGCGGCCACACCTGGAGTTACTGGCGTACCGGTATCCTGGACGGCCTGAAGTTCATCGGCGAAAGTTTCCACCGGTAAGGTTTGGGTGTCGCTACTACAGGCTCGATTCACGGATTATTGATTTAATCGCTTAATTTGATCATTAATATTTTTAATTTGGTGTCGAGGCCTTATAAATCTGTAAATAAAACAACAGGCTGACTTTGAATAGCTCCGGAAAGATTGAATAGATAGGGGAGAGATCCCACTTGTAAAGTTGTCCAGCCCGTGCCCCTGGAGAGAATTGCCTATGGGCACTGGCTTTAAGCATGGGATATGCGAAACGCTTCAGTGATTGGGGATTTATAAATGATTGAGGATAGGATATTCTATTTTTTATCTTAATTGTTCCGGTTTGGAAAAATGATTTGGTGAAGGAGAGAACAAGATGGAATTTCTTTCAATATCTGAATTCATGCACAAGACTGCGGTGGTGACCGGGGCAGCTCAGGGAATTGGTCTGGTCACCACGATGGGCTTATTAAGAAACGGAGCCCGGGTAATGGCTCTGGACCGGGATGAAGAAGCCATTTCTGATGCCCTAACAGATTTTCTTGGAGGATTTTCCGGGCGGGTTGAATTCTTAGAATGCGATCTGTCCGATCCTCGCCAGATAGAAGAAACCTGTCTCAAAATCCTGGAAAGAGCCAATAAAATAGATGTCCTGGTGAACAACGCCGGTATTGGTAACTGGAAAAAGCTTGAGGAAAGAACTATCGCCGAGTGGGATGAAGTGATAAATGTCAATTTGCGGGCTCCATACCTGATGGTAAGGTACCTGCTGCCAGGGCTTCTGGAAGGAGCGGCCGTGGTTAACATCGCCTCAACCAGGGCCCTGATGTCCGAGGCTGATACCGAACCTTATTCGGCTTCGAAGGGTGGACTGCTGGCCCTGACCCATTCCCTGGCAGTTTCCCTTGCACCGAAAAAAATACGAGTTAATGCCATCAGTCCGGGCTGGATTGAAGTCTCGACGTACAAGAAGAGAAAGGAAAGAAAAATTCCTGTTCTCAGGGAAATTGATCACCTTCAGCATCCGGCGGGCCGGGTGGGAAAGCCCGAGGACGTGGCCAACGCCGTGCTTTTCCTTTGTTCCTCGCTCAGCGGCTTCATCACCGGGACCAACCTGGTGGTCGATGGCGGCATGACCGTCAAGATGATTTTTGCGGAATAGGGGCAATATTGGAAGAGAATATTATTATCCAGGGATTATTCTTACTTCGCCACGCATTTTCAGGTATTTCCGGAACTTGACAATTTAATTGAAAATATATAATGTATATACGAAATATACAGGAGGGCTGAATGGAACGCCAGATGATCATAAGAATTGATAAAGACTTAAAACAACGGCTGGATCGCCTGGCCAGGCAGGAGGGAAAAACCACCAGCCAGATGGTAAGGGAATTAATCCAGGATTATGTAAAGAATCGAGACATAGCTTCTTACCTGGACGGATTATGGGAAAGAATTGGGCAGAAACTGAAAGAGCGGGGAGTTCGGCCGGCTGATGTCTCCGCGGCCATTAAAGAAGCCAGGAAAAGAGCTCGATGAGAATCGTTATCGATACCAACGTATTTATTTCTTCGTTTTTTGGCGGCAATCCAAAAAAGATTGTAGATTTATGGAAAGAGGGAAAGGTGATAATATGCTTATCGGGCCAGATCATAGATGAACATATCGCGGTGCTTAAGAGATTGGGGCTGGAAGGGGAACCCGAATTAAAAGAACTGGTTGATTTTCTGGCCGAAGGCTTTAACCTGATATTTGCTGCTAAAACGCCCTCGCTCAATATAGTTCCTGATGATCCGGATGATAACAAGTTAATTGAATGTGCTGTGGCCCTGGATGCCGAGGTAATTGTAAGCGGCGATAAAAACCTTCTGAGAATAAAGAACTATCTGAGCATCAAAATCATGAGCCCGGCTGAATTCCTGGCATTTTTCAAAAAGAGGCCATAATTTAGCTTAGTTTCTTCTGGTAAATTTATTCAGGCAGAATTTATGTCCCTCAGGGGGTTAGGTGAGCCTTACGTTTGAAATTTTGGAGAGCAATTTTATACCTACCTTGTGGCAAAAATTGAGCAGGATTTAATCTGACAATTCTTCAGGCGTCCCTAACTCACAGGACTATAGGGGATATTTAAGATCAGCTAAAATCTTTGTTTCTTTTGCTTTAATAGGATAAAATTGAAGCTTCGCGTGGAGTAAGGAATGAAGAAAAAGGGTTTCAGGCTGCCGCATACGCTGGTCTTAATCTATTTGCTGGTAATCCTGGTTTACCTGCTGGCCCTGGCCCTGCCCTCGGGCGAATTTAACCGGGCCGAGAAGACAGTCCAGGGCAAAACCAGGCTGGTGACCGTTCCTGGAACCTACCACCAGGTGGAAAAGAAGTGGCTGGGGCCCGAGTGGTTGCTGATTGCTCCCATTCGCGGCTTTCAGGATGCGGCCCTGATAATCTTTCTGATTTTTATCTTCGGCGGGACTTTTGGCATCCTGACCAGGTCCGGGGCCATAGATGCCGGGATTCACCGGCTGGCCGCTTTTTTCGGGCGAAATCCAAAGCTCAGGGTCCTGGTCATACCGGTGCTGATGATTATTTTCTCGCTGGCCGGAAGCGTTTACGGCATGGCCGAGGAATCAATTCCTTTTGTGCTGATTTTTATACCGTTTGCCATCTCGATGGGCTATGACTCGGTGGTGGGCGTGGCCATTCCGTTTGTGGGTTCGGCCGTCGGTTTTGCGGCCGCTTTTTTCAACCCGTTTACAGTCGGAATTGCCCAGGGTTTTGCCGAGCTGCCACTTTATTCTGGACTGGGCTACCGGCTTATTCTCTGGATAATAGCCACGATTATCGCTATTGCCTTTGTGATGATTTATGCCGAAAGGGTCAGAAAAAATCCGCAGCTCAGCCCGGTCTATGACCTTGACCGGGAGAGAATTCACCACCAGGAAAACGCATCTACTAACCTGCAGTGGGGGACATCCCAGAAGCTGATCATTGCCTGCCTTTTTGTCGGGGTGGGCCTTCTTATTTTCGGCATTTTGAAAAAGGGCTGGTACATGGAAGAAATTGCCGCCCTGTTTTTGGGCATCGGGCTGGTTTCAGGATTCCTGGCCCGGATGAAACCATCCGATATGGCCAAAAACTTTGTTGATGGCGCTAAAGACATGATGAATGTTTCGCTAATTATTTCAGGTGGGAGGGCGGTCCTGATTATCCTCAAGGAGGCAGCAGTCCTGGATACCATGCTCCAGGGAGCGGCGGGGGTTATCTCGGCTGTGCCTTCGATCCTGACGGCTCAGATAATCTTTCTGGTTCAGGCGGTGATAAATTTCTTCGTGCATTCGGGCACAGCCCAGGCTGCCCTGACCATGCCGATTATCGCTCCTCTGAGCGACCTGGTAGGTATAACCCGCCAGACCTCGGTGCTGGCTTTCCAGCTCTGCGAAGTTATAAACCCGATTCTTCCCACCTCGGCCGTGACCATGGGTGTGCTCGGTGTGGCCCGGATTCCCTGGGAGAGGTGGGCCAAGTGGTTTGTGCCCCTGATGTTGATCCTTATGGTTTTTAGCCTGCTGGCCCTTATCCCGCCGGTGCTGATGAAGTGGGGACCGTACTGAGAACGAGAAGCAAGATTTTTTCTGGCGTACAGAATTTTGATTCTCATTCAAATTTCAGTTTCGCTTACCCAGGTAACGTTAAGACGGAAAGCCCAGAGTAGCCAACGAGGAAGATATATTCAACTGAGGTAATTAAATTTTCCTTCACATTTCGCCAGCAAGTTGCCAGGCCATACCTATCAATCTCTGCAGTTCCTAACAAGGTGGGCTCTTTATTTTGCTATGATGCTCAATAACTATTTTCTTTTATTATTTCTTCAATGCGATGTGGCCCATGCCTCAGACCCCACATCAGCTTGACGGCCAGGTTTTCCAGGCTCTGTTCTCGGCCTTCAATTGCTCCCAGCTCCAGTACCTTGCGGCCGACATCATAAAGATGCATCAGTGTCTTGCCGTGCAAGCATTGCGAAGCAACCACCACCGGCAGTTTCTTGGCCCGGGCTTTTTTGAAAAACCTTTCGAACCCATAAGGTATGTTGCCTGTGCCGTAGGCCCGGATGATCATGCCCTTAATCTTCTTGTTGCTCAGCAGAAAT
>JABLWX010000155.1 GCA_013178315.1 Candidatus Aminicenantota bacterium | reverse complement strand
TCCAGGTGGTCCGTTTACCCCGGGATGTTAAGATCGAGATCGAGGTGATAGCGGCCTCCGGCCCGGAAGTGATTCCGGTGGTGAAATAACCCTGGCAGGCACCACGGTCAGGCCCTTAAAAATTGCAGGGCCTGTAGTATAATGTCTATGAGGACTGGAAATGCCAATATATGAATATATCTGCCAGAATTGCCAGAAGAGGTTTGAAGTACTGGTCAGCCTGAACAGCACCACGAAGGTTACCTGCCCGGAATGTCACAGCGACCGGGTGAAGCGGCTGATTTCCTCTTTCGGAATCGGCGGAGGCGGCAGCCGGATTAAGGGTGGTTCTGGCAGCTGCTCCAGCTGCTCCTCTCATAGCTGTTCCACCTGCAAATAAAGCTTTTCCTTGACATCGGCAGTCTCATTCCTGTAAATCTATTCACTAAAAATTCTTGAGACAAGAGGAGAGGAGTAAGAGTTCCTTGGCTGAAAGCAAAAAACCCGACTTGAAGATTGGAGTGGATTCGGGCGGAACCTTTACCGATTTTGTCATCAATTCCGGCGGCCAGCTGACGGTCAGGAAGGTTCCTTCCACTCCGGACGATCCCTCGGAAGCTATTCTTCAAGGACTGGCAGACTTTCTACCGGCCAACCAGACCCTGATAATCCACGGCACCACGGTTGGAACCAATGCCCTGCTGGAAAAGAAGGGGGGCCGCATCGCTTTTATCACCACCGCCGGATTCGAAGATATCATTTTTATCGGACGGCAGACCAGAAAACACCTGTACAGCCTGAAGGGTGAAGAGCGAAGCCATATCATATCGCCCCGCCTCTGCTTCGGCCTGGAGGAAAGAATTCAGGCGGGCGGCCGGGTGGAAAAACCTCTCAGAAAGAAAGACCTGGACCGCATCATCGGGATCCTGAAAAAAGAGAAGGTTGAGGCCGTCGCCATCTGCCTGCTTCATTCTTATGCCAATCCCGCTCACGAGCAGCTCGTGGCCGAGAAACTGCGACAGGCCGGGTTCAAGGTTTCCCCATCCTCCAGCCTGTTGCCTGAATACCGGGAGTATGAAAGAGCCTCCACCACGGTTATCAACGCCTATCTTCTGCCCGTAATGGACCGCTACCTGGGAGAACTGCAGGGCAAACTGAAGGGAGCCCAGCTCAAGGTCATGCAATCCAACGAGGGCTATATCTCGGCTGAAAAGGCCAGGCAGGAACCCATCAAGACCATCCTGTCCGGCCCTACCGGCGGAGTGGTCGGGGCCCTTCATCTGGCCCGGGCGGCCGGCTTCCGCAAGGTGATAAGTTTTGACATGGGCGGGACTTCAACCGATGTTTCGCTCATCGACGGCCGGATCAAAAGGTCGACTGAAAACCTGGTGGGAGATTTTCCGGTACGGCTACCGATGGTGGACGTCCACTCAGTAGGTGCCGGCGGTGGCTCGGTAATCTATGTGGATAAAGGAGGCCTGCTCCGGGTGGGCCCCCAGAGTGTCGGGGCCAATCCAGGACCGGCCTGCTACGGCCAGGGTGATGTTCCTTCAGTTACCGACGCCAACCTCTGTCTCGGCCGGCTGGACCCTGAATTCTTCCTTGGCGGCAGGATGAAGATCTACCCGGAAAGAAGCCACCGGGCCCTGGAAACAGTGGCTAAGAAAATCGGACGAAGTCTGATTGAGACGGCCCTCGGGGTGGTGGCCATCGCCAACGCCAGTATGGAAAAGGCCGTCCGGGTAATATCCGTGGAACGGGGTTATGACCCGCGGCAATTTTCCCTGGTCTCTTTTGGCGGGGCCGGCGGCTTGCATGCGGTGGAAATGGCCGAGCACCTGATGATTCCGCGGGTTATCATCCCGAGATTTGCCGGGGTGCTGTCAGCTCTGGGACTGCTGCTGGCCGATTCAGTCAAGGATTATTCCCGGTCCTTCATCCGCCTGGCCCAGAAGACAGACCCGCAAGAGCTGGAAAGAGTCTTCGATGAAATGACCGGGCAGGCCCTGGCCGAGATGGCCGAAGACGGGTTCGGTCCCGAGGACCTCCTGTTAGAAAGGCAGCTTGACCTGAGGTACCTCGGTCAATCCCATGAACTGACCATTCCCTACCGGCCCGGGGCCTTTCACAATTTCAGCTACCTCAAT
>JABLWX010000154.1 GCA_013178315.1 Candidatus Aminicenantota bacterium | reverse complement strand
CCAAGAAGGCAGTGGTCTTCTGGACTATCGGCACAGTCTTTGTGGAAACGGTGGTGGTCATAATCGCCGTTTTTTCCTACAGCATGTTCAAGGACCAGATTAACCTCAGCATTCCCAAGGAAGGGGGCAAGGTGGTACTGCTGGCAGCCCGCAACCTGGTGCCTCCGCCCATAGGGGTGTTGCTTCTGGGCGCGGCCTGCGCCGTGGTCATCTCCACCGGGATGAACTACCTCCTCTCCCCTTCCAGCAACCTCATCCGCGACATCTACCAGAGGTTTATCAACCGCTCGGCCGATGACCGCAAGCTGGTAGCCCTGCAGAAGCTGTTCATCGTCATCATCGGGGTTATCGCCTTCTTCTTCGCCCTGCGCCTGAAATCGGTCCTGGAAATGAGCTACTTCGCCTATACCATCTATGGGGTGGCGATTACCCCGGCCCTGATCGCCGCCCTGGCCTGGAAGAGGGCTACCAAGGCCGGCGGGCTGGCTTCCATCATTTCCGGCATCGTGGTCAGCGTGGGGATGAAGGTCCTGGCCGAGGTTCTGCCGCCGGAGAAAGTCCCGGAAGGCGACCCCTGGGGCATTCCGCTGATTTTTCCGGCCCTGGCCGTTTCCTTGCTGAGCCTCATCTTGGTCAGCCTGCTGACCAAGAAGCCAGGGGAAGAAGAACTGGCCACCTTCTTCCCGAAAAAATGAACCGGAGCGGATGAAAACAGGAATAGTTTTCAGCAAACTCTTTGCCCTGCACCAGATGGGCGAAGAGCACATAGAAAGCCCGCTGCGGATTATTGCCATGAACGAGCTCCTGGAGAAGAGGCTAACGCCCAACTTCCCCATCATCGAACCAAGGCCGGCCTGCCGCGAAGAAATCGAACTGGTCCACCTCAGAGAATACGTGAACTTTCTGGCAGAAACGGCCGGCCGGGATTCTTACTTCCCGTTTGACCCGGACACCATCGCCGGCCCTCACACCTTCGAAGCTGCCTGCCTGGCCGTCGGGGCCGGGCTGACCGCCGCCGACCTCATCCTGGAAGGAAAACTGAACAACGCCTTCGCCCTGGTCCGGCCCCCCGGGCACCATGCCGAGGCTCACCGGCCGATGGGTTTCTGCTTTTTCAACAACATCGCCATTACCGCCGAGTATCTCAGGCGCCAGAAAGGCATCAAAAGAATCCTGGTGGTCGACTGGGACCTCCACCACGGCAACGGCACCCAGAAGGCTTTTTACGCCACCCCGGAGGTCCTTTATATCTCTCTCCACCAGAGCCCGCTTTTCCCTGGCACCGGGTCGGCCGCCGAGATCGGGGAAAAAGAAGGTTTGGGCTATAACCTGAACCTGCCGCTTCGGGCCGGCAAGTCCGATGAAGATTATCTTTTTATTTTCCAGAAAGTCATCTGGCCGGTGACCGAGAGCTATCAGCCAGAGTTTGTCCTGGTTTCAGCCGGGTTTGACATCATGAAGTGGGACCCACTGGGTCGGATGGAGCTTTCGGCTGAAGGCTGCGGCAATATCAGCCAGGTGCTGTCCGAGATCGCCGGGCGCTGGGCCTCAGGCCACCAGATAGTCTTCCTGGAAGGTGGCTATAACCTGAAGGAGCTAAAGGAGGGCGTGGAAGAGGTCTGCCTCAGGCTCAGCGGGGCTAAACGCCGCCAGCTGCCCGATATTCCCTGTCCCCCGGCCCTGGCTGAGGAAATTAGGCCCTATCTTAAAATTTTTCGCAATTACTGGAAGGAAATACCGGAGGTATAGGGCGGTTTAGATGACAGGCGTCATCCAGAATAGACACCCCGGCAGACCAGAATCCCCCGTTTTCCCCTGTTAATTTGCGCCCAAAACTGGCACAAATCATGCAACAATCATGGGCGTAAAGGAGTTTAAGATGAGAAACAAGAGATTTTTCCTGATCGCGGGATTAATCCTTCTGGTGGCTTCCTATGCCCCGCTCCGGGCCCAGGAAGAGCCGCCCCAGGTGGAACAGCCCCAGGAAGAAACTAAATATACCAACGACTCGGTTGGCCGGGTGAGCTTCCTCGAAGGCAAGGCTTTTATCCAGAGAGCGGCTGATATCGGCTACGAAGAGGCCGTGGTCAACGACCCGGTAGCCGAGGGCGACCGCCTGGGGACGTCCAAAGGCCGGATGGAAATCCAGTTCGGACGCCGCAATTACCTGC
>JABLWX010000153.1 GCA_013178315.1 Candidatus Aminicenantota bacterium | reverse complement strand
TCCATTAATTGTGCATTTTGCTTACAGGCCGGGGGTAACCAGGCTGTCCCTGCTGCCCGGTTTATATAAAGGCAGCCCTTCCTTGCACAGGGGACAATCGGCCGGGTCATAATTGTTCATCCTGATAGTCAGCATGGAATGATAGGGCACCGATATTTTGGCCAGGCCATTGCTGCGGTCCACGATGGAACCTACCCCCACCACATGGGCGCCGTATCCTTCCACCAGGTCGATTACTTCCTGGGACGACCCGCCCGTGGTAATAACATCTTCCACCACAAGTATCCTTTGCCCGGGCTGGATCTGAAACATCCTTCTCAAGGTCATTTTGCCGTTTTCCCTTTCGGTGAAAAGCCCGGGAACACCCAACTGCCGTGCCACTTCATAGGCGACAATGATGCCTCCCAGGGCCGGGCCGATGACCAGGTCAGGCTTGTCCTTCCTAAAGTGATCGGCAATGCCCCGGCAAATCTTTTCCGATAGGTCCGGTTCCTTCAGCAACAGGGCACACTGGATATAAATGTTGCTGTGCAGCCCGGAAGTAAACTTAAAATGCCCTTCCTTCAATGCATCGACCTTTTTCAGTATTTCCAAAACTTCGCTGCCTTTCACAATTACCGCTTCCTCTCTCATCAATATATATCATTAATATATATCCTCATGATATATCTTCATGGGCTATATCGCCTGGCCAACCCCTTCTTCATCTCATCCATTATTCTTAGGGCCGCTTCCCTGGGTTTTTCCGCCCGGGTAATGGGCCTCCCCACTACTATAAAGTCGGCGCCCAATTCCATGGCCTCTCCGGGTGTAAGAACGCGCTTCTGGTCCCCTGTATCCGACCATGCCGGGCGGACCCCGGGACAGATAATCTTAAAATCGGGTCCGCAGGACTTCCGAATAAGCTGAATCTCCTGCGGGGAAGCCACAACCCCGTCTAAACCCGCTTCCAGCGCCAGGCGCGCCCAGGCCGGAACCGTCTTTTCCGTCCGGCCCAGGCCTATTTCTTCTAAATCTTCTTCATTCAAACTGGTCAAGACGGTGATGGCCACCAGAAGAGGTTTTTGTATTCGGGCCTTTTCAGCCTGTTCCTTAACCGCCTGTGCTGCCTTGGTCATCATTTCCCGCCCGCCGGCAGCATGAACATTAATAATTGAGGCCCCCTGCAGGGCCGCCTGCCGCGAAGCCTGGGCTACCGTATGGGGGATATCATGAAACTTCAGATCGAGAAATACTTCCTTCCCGGCCTCTCGAAGCCTGCGGACAGCTTCGCCACGACTGGCCAGGTAGAGCTCCAGGCCAACCTTAAAGAATTTTACCTCCGGTAATAGACCCACCATTTTTTCGGCGTCCGGCCAGGAAGGATAATCCAGGGCCACGATCAGCCTGTTTTCAGCATCGTTCATTTTAATTTTTACCTCCAAGCCTCCAATATTTCATTATTTCAATAATAATGTAAATCGCCGCTAAAGCCAGCATGGTTCTGACCAGAATATTCAACCCGGGTGTTTTAATAATATCGTTCAGGAAGAAAGGAGTTATCACTACGATGATAACAAGCAGTAACAGCATTAACCCCAGTTTTAGTTTATTATTCATTCTGACATACACCTGCCATTGCTGTCTTAATTAATGAATATAGCATGCGTAAAGTTAAGGCCACCACATCATGCTTTTTTTACCCTATTCAGCATACACTAACATCCCGTTTTCCACCAGTATTTTAAGCCAGATTTTTTAATTTTTGGTTACTATTCAGGTATTCAGAAGTCAGTAGCCAGAGTTCAGAATACTTCGAGACGATAAACCGTTCTCTCATTCTGACTCGTGGCTCCTGGCTCCTGACTTCTGACTCCTTAGCTACTGCAGGTAGTCCTGGAGCGCCTTTACCGCCAGGTCTTTCTCCCTGTCGCGCTTGATGACCTGCAGCAGCCCGCCGCAGGTATCCAGGGAAGTGAGGCAGGGAATATTAAATTCCACGGCAGCGCGGCGAATTTGAAAACCGTCCCGCAGCGGCTGTTTTCCTTTGGTGAGACTGTTAATGACCAGCCCCAGGTTCCCGCTCCGGATCAGGTCTACCACATTAGGTTTCCCCTGGTTTATTTTGGCCACTTCCCGCACCGGGACCTGGTGCTCTCGCAGAAACTGAGCCGTCCCCCGGGTGGCCCAGATGGTAAACCCCAGCCCGGCAAACTCTTTC
>JABLWX010000152.1 GCA_013178315.1 Candidatus Aminicenantota bacterium | reverse complement strand
CCATGGGTCACGAACTCTACGGAATTGTCAACGCCAGGCAGGCTCGAGTTGGAATCCGTTTGATCTTCTGATATTCAGAGCTCAAGTTCAGGGGCGGCAGAGCAATCTGCCGCCCCTTTTTTATTTGGCTAAAAAAATTTGCCTAATTTACTAAGGTCTAGAGGACCTATCGTCCGCATTTTTGGATTAATGCTATCCAATTATTTGGATTTAAAAATTTGCTCAATATTATAAATCTATTTAATTCAACGACTTAAAAAATATTTATCATGGCACGAATTTTGCTTTCCCCTATAAGGAACTATTGTAATGAAACCAAGAAGCGATTTGGCGATTAGTTTGCTTACTTTGCTTGAAGGAAGGAGGTGAGAATAAAAAGGAAAGAACCTTGTTTCTGGTTCTTCGGCCCAAGGAGTAGATTATTGATGGAAAGGAGGAGAGAGATTGATTAAAAAAGTTTTCGTTCCCTTAATGATCGTTCTACTGCTGACTCCTCTGGCCTTTTCCCAGTCACGGGAAACAGGAGCCATAACCGGGACGGTGACCGACGAATCGGGCACGCCGCTACCCGGAGTGACCGTGACCATTTCCGGTCCCGGTCTTATGGGCACCAGGTCTTCCGTGACCGATGCCAGGGGCGTCTATAGGTTCCCGGCCCTGCCGCCCGGAACCTACATCATTAAAGCCGAGCTTCAGGGCTTCAGCGACGTAGTCAACTCCAACGTTCGTCTGACCACCACCACCACTTTAACCATCGACCTGACCATGAAGCAGACCTCGCTGGAAGAACAGGTTACGGTTGTGGCCAAGTCGCCCACGGTTGACGTAAAATCTACCGAAACCGCCTCGGTGGCCCTGACCAACGAGCTCCTGCGCAATATGCCCTACAGCCAGTTCACGGCCGACATCGTCAACATGGCACCGGGCGTCACCAACAACGTGGCCTTCGGCGCTTCCCAGAACACGGGAATTGCCTATACCATGGACGGTGTTAACGTGGCCGACCCGGAAGCCGGTTCAGCCTGGGTTTTCTCCGACCACAACATCGTGGAAGAAGCCAAGATCATGGGTGTCGGGCTTCCGGCTGAATACGGCAACTTTACCGGTGTTATTTTCAACCTGATCACCAAGTCGGGTGGAAATAACTTCTCGGGCCACATGGAATTTGATTTCCAGGGTAAAAAGACCGACGGTCCGAAGGGTTTCTGGGGCACCGACAACAATGCTGCTTACATTAATGACTTTCCCGAGTTGACCACCCCCCTGCTGAAACTCATGGACGTTAACGCCCACCTGGGCGGGCCCATCATCAAGGACAAGCTGTGGTTCTACGTTGGCCTCCAGTACTACCGGACCTGGCGTTATCCCACCGGCTTCCCCGAGGCCGTCGATTACAAGCAGCCCAGGAGCTTCTTCAAGCTGAGCTCCCAGTTCCCCAACCTGACCATGACCGGTTCCGTCCAGATAGATACTTATAATGGTATCAACCGGGGCGCCGGATCCACCGTTGCCCCCGAAGCCACCGTTACCCAGAAATCTCCAGAAGTGGTTGCCAACTTCAGCCTGACCAAGGTTTTCAGCTCCAACACCTTCGTTGATATTAAAGCCGCTTATTTCTGGGGCTATTACTACCTGGACCCTGAAGTCGGCATGGCTCCCTATATGCATTTTGACTATGCCGACAACTTCCAGCGCTACAGCTCCGGGTATTTCTATTATGCCGACAGGCAACGGTTCCAGGCCAACGCCAACCTGAGCCATTACGTAGAAGATTTTTATGGCTCTCACGACTTCAAGTTCGGCGCCGAATTTGAAAGATCAATGGCCCGCAGCCGCTACGGTTTTACCGGCGAGGGCGGAGAGCTGGGCGACCACATACAGTACAACGATTATTACGGTTATCCCTACTTGGCCTACCAATATGACGGATACGATATCAATACCCGTTACACCAGGCTGGAAGCCTTCGCCCAGGATTCCTGGCAGGTAACCAAGAGGCTGAACATCAACGCCGGTGTCCGGTTCAGCTTTTACTGGGGCCAGGTTAAAGGCGTATCCGGGAATGTCTATACCAACACCAGGATTGCACCCCGCATCGGCTTCACCTATGACCTGTTCGGCGACAAGACCACGGTCTTAAAGGCCCACTACGGGCACTTCTCCGAGGCCATGCTGACCGCCTATCACGACCGGATGAACCCGCCTTCCGCCTACAGCAGCTACAACGGCTATTACTATGACTGGTACGACGATGACGAGGACGGCATCACCGACGAATGGTTACTGTCCTTCTCAATTCCCCATAACCAGTTCTTGATGGACCAGGACATCAAGCACCCCTACATGATCCAGTGGACGGTCAGCC
>JABLWX010000151.1 GCA_013178315.1 Candidatus Aminicenantota bacterium | reverse complement strand
TATGGTAAGAACAAATTGCAACAAACTGATCCAATCTGCTTGACAAAATTTTCTCTGCGGCTAAAATTACGCCTGATGCAGGTTGCAAAGATGCCCGGTTTAAGTGAAACAGCCCTCCTCATCGGTACACCTTTCTGCCTTTCCTCCTGGTCCTGGTGGGCGGCCTAGTCCGCCCTGAGTCTGTCTTCGCCTTCCCACCATATTTTTGAACCGAGTATTTTTCTATTTTCATTTCTAAGCACAGGAGGAAAAAGATGAAAAGATACGATTCCCGGGTGATGGATTACCTGCCCGAGAATTTTTATAACATCAAGGCCGACCTGCCGGAGCTTCCACCCCCGCCCCTGAACCCCGTGACCCAACAGCCTCTCCGTCCGGAAGAATTGGAACCGGTCTTCTGCCGCGGTTTTATCCAGCAGGAAATTTCATTGGATCGGTTCATCCGGATTCCAGACAGAGTCCTGGAAGCCTATGCCCGGTATCGTCCCACGCCCCTGGTTTATGCCTCGGGCCTGAGAAAATACCTGGACACCCCGGCCCGGATTTTTTACAAGTACGAAGGAGTAGGGCCGGCCGGAAGTCATAAGACCAATACCGCCCTGATGCAGGCCTACCTGGCCGGCCAGGAAGGAATAGAAACCCTGACCACCGAGACCGGGGCCGGGCAATGGGGTTCGGCCCTGGCTTTCGCCTGCAGCCAGTTCGGCCTGCAGGCCCGAATATTCATGGTCAGGTCCAGCTATAGGCAAAAGCCGGGCCGCCGGATAATGATCCAGCTTTTTGGGGGCCAGGTCGTGGAAAGTCCAGGTCCAGAAACGGCCTCAGGCCGGAAGTATTACCAGAAAAACCCTGACCATCCCGGTAGCCTGGGTATAGCCATATCCGAAGCGGTGGAGGCAGCCGTCAGTCAGCCGGCCACCAGGTATTCTCTTGGCTCGGTGCTGGACGCGGTGCTCCTGCACCAGACGGTCATCGGGCTGGAGGCGGTCAGGCAGTGCCAGGAATTCGGGGTGGAGCCGGACCTAGTGGTTGGCTGTGTTGGCGGGGGCTCCAATTTTGCCGGTTTGAGCTTTCCCTTCATGGCCAGAAGACTTCAGGGCAAGAACGGCCAGCGTTTCATCGCGGTCGAGCCCGAGGCCTGTCCTTCTCTGACTGCAGGACAGCTTCGTTATGACCATGGTGATTCGGTCGGGCTGACTCCCCTGCTCTACATGCACAGCCTGGGCAAGGACTTTGTCCCGCCACCCATCCATGCCGGTGGACTGCGGTACCACGGGATGGCCCCGCTCGTCAGTCACCTGGTAAAGCTGGGGCTGGTTGAAGCCCGGGCCTATTCCCAGAAGCAGGTCTTTACGGCCGCAGAAATTTTTCTCAAGACCGAAGGCATCCTGCCGGCCCCGGAATCGGCCCACGCCATCGCCGCGGTCATGGATGAGGCCCTCCAGGCCAGAAAATCAAAAAAAGAAGTTAACATCCTGTTCAACCTGTCGGGACACGGTTTCCTGGACATCAACGCCTACGAGCAGAATGGAAGGAGCTGACAGCCTGGCTACCCGGCTCCCAGGGCTGGCTTTCCCGGTTCCTGTGGCCAGAGCTATGGGCAGGTCGAATAAAATATTAAAGAGAGGGGAGAGACTCCCTCTCCCCTCTCAGCTATCCTTTTTGGTGCCCTAATATTTTATATCCCGGCTCCGCATTTCGAGTCTGACTTTTTCTATGGTCTTTCTAACTTCGTTCATATAATCAGGGACACAGAGCTGGATCGATTTTTTAAGCCCGTACTCGGCAATTTCAGTCGCCCTATCCAGCGGGATTTCGATTCCGGCCATTTTTTTGAGGAAAACAACGCCGGATTGAGCCAGGGACTCGGCCAGGCCCTTCAGAGCCCTGAACTCGGGCAGTATCAATATGGCTCCGTACTGGATCATGAATCTCCGGAACAGTGCTTCGTTCTCCCTGATGGCTGAATTGTAATCCGGATTGTTGAGGGCGGTTATGAGCAGGTTCGGGAAACTCCTGTCCCTGACCACAGCCGAGGCGATTATATCCTCGCCGACCCGCTGATCGATTTTTTTAATGACCAGGTCCCCGGCCGATTCCACCAGGTTATGGCACAATTCAAGGCGCAGGCGAAATTGCCCTGGGTCGCTATTGTAAAGCCCGAGAGATTCGAAATAGTTGTTCAGGGTAGGGTCAGCATTCAGGGCCACCGCTTTGATCATAATATAACCTGGCTCGACCTCTCCCGGAACCAGCGGGAAATCGGCCGGCGGGGTTATGGTCTGGGCCTGGTGATGGGCGGTGAAGTCGGCACCCCAGACATCGTTATGGGCCACGAAGCCGTAAGCCAGCGCTTTCTGAAAATTACGGTAGGTGGCCTTTTCCCAGACGGACATAAAAACCTCATTACCCGGCGTCCCATGGGTAAA
>JABLWX010000150.1 GCA_013178315.1 Candidatus Aminicenantota bacterium | reverse complement strand
ACTTGTCCCGGAGCTTGCCGTTAACCTGGACGACGATGGTTACCATTTCTTCCCGGGCCAGTTCCGGGTCATAAGCCGGCCATGGGCTTTCAGCCACCAGCGTTCGGTGCCCGGTCCTTTCCCAGAGCTCCTCGGCCACATGGGGAGCAAAGGGAGCCAGCATCAGGTTCAGGGCTTCCAGGGACTGGCGCAGCAGTTCCCGGCCCTTGTGGCTGGAGAACAGCTGGTCTCTTTCTTTTTTCAGGGTGTTGACCAGCTCCATCAGGGCGCTGATGGCCGTGTTCAGGTGGAAGCGGAGTTCAA
The DNA here is from genome assembly GCA_013178315.1 of Candidatus Aminicenantota bacterium. Lineage (GTDB taxonomy): Bacteria > Acidobacteriota > Aminicenantia > Aminicenantales > Saccharicenantaceae > Saccharicenans. The sequence continues at coordinate 2,261 of JABLWX010000150.1, read as the reverse complement.
TGTCCTCGCTCACCTTCTTTATAGTCTGGTGCAGTTTCTTGAGCAGGCGCTGGTAGCTCTGCTCGTCGTGTTTTTCCGGGGCAGAGGGCGCCTCGCCTGAAAACAGGTCCCTGTTTTCTTCGAACATGTTCCAGATTCTCAGGATGAAGCGGTAGCATCCTTCCAGGCCCTCTTCCGACCAGGCAAATTCTTTCTCCGGCGGCGAGGCGAACAGGATAAAGACCCGCAGGGCATCGGCCCCGTACCTTTTGATCATGTCGTCCGGGTCCACCACGTTGCCCCGTGACTTGGACATGGCCGAGCCGTCCTTGGTTACCATCCCCTGGGCCAGGTAATGCGGGAAAGGCTCGTCAACCTCAGTCAGGCCGAGGTCGCGCAGGTACTTGGTGAAGAACCTGGAATATATGAGGTGCAGAATGGCGTGCTCCACCCCGCCAATGTAAAGGTCCACCGGCATCCAGTATTTGGCCTTTTCCGGTACAAACGGAATCTTGTCCTCGCGAGGCGAACAGTAGCGGAAGAAGTACCAGGAAGAATCGACGAAGGTATCCATGGTATCGGTTTCCCGCCGGGCGGGGCCACCGCACTTAGGGCAGGTAGTCCGGACAAAGCGGGGCACCTTTTCCAGCGGTGAACCTTCTTCCCCGGTGAACTGGGCCTCGTAGGGAATTTCCACCGGAAGTTGCTCGTAAGGCACCGGCTGAACCCCGCACCTGTCGCAGTAGATTATTGGAATCGGCGTTCCCCAGTACCGCTGCCGGGAGATTCCCCAGTCTCTAAGGCGGTAGGTAACGCTGGCCTGGCCAAAGCCTTTTTCCCTGGCATAGGCGGCCATTTTTTCCATGGCTTCTTCCGAGGATAACCCGTTGAATGGCCCCGAGTTGACCAGCACCCCGTAACTCTCGAAGGCCTTCCCTTCTTCAGGCTTGATATCCGGGGAAGCTGGGGCGATGACCGTCCTGATGGGCAGCCGGTACTTGACGGCAAACTCGTAGTCGCGCTGGTCGTGAGCCGGCACGGCCATGATGGCTCCCGTTCCGTAATCCATCAAAACATAGTTAGCCAGAAAGATGGGCACCTGCTCGCCGCTAAAGGGATTCAGGGCTTTGACTCCGGTATCATAGCCCACCTTTTCTTCGTCCCGCTCTTCCCTTCTCAACCTGGACTCGGCAATGGTTCTGGCCATCCATTCCTTAAGGGTTTCCCGGTCAGGATGGTTGGCCACCAGCTCGGCCGCCAGCGGATGCTCTGGACTCAGCACCAGGAAGGTGGCCCCGTAGATGGTGTCGATCCGGGTGGTGAAGACTTCAATGGCTTTATTGAGAGAGGGCACGGGAAAGTTGACCAGGGCCCCGGTGCTCCGGCCGATCCAGTTCTTCTGCATCTGGAGCACATGCTCCGGCCAGCGGCTGAGTTGCTCATGCCCGCTGAGCAGTTCATCGGCGTAGGCTGTAATCTTCAGGAACCACTGCTCCATCTTTTTCTGGGTCACCTGGCTGTCGCAACGCCAGCAGCTTCCGGCTATGACCTGCTCGTTGGCCAGGACCGTCCGGCACTGGGGACACCAGTTAACCCAGCTCATGCGGCGGTAGGCCAGGCCCTGCTCGAACATCTTCAGGAAAATCCACTGGTTCCACTTGTAGTATTCAGGCAGGCAGGTGTTCACCTCCCGGCTCCAGCAATAACTGAAGCCCATTTTTTTTAGCTGGGAGCGCATGTAGTCTATGTTGTCCAGGGTCCATTTTTGGGGATGAATGCCGTGCTTGATGGCCGCGTTCTCGGCCGGCATGCCCAGGGCATCCCAGCCGATGGGGTGAAGGACATTATAACCCTTCATCTTCTTGAAGCGGGCCAGGACGTCGCCTATGGAATAATTCCGTACATGACCCATGTGAATCCGCCCGGAAGGATATGGATACATCTCCAGGAGATAATATTTCGGACGGTCAGAGTCTTCGCTGACCTCGAAGACCTGCTTTTCCTCCCAGATTTTCTGCCACTTCCTCTCGATCTGTTCAAAATTGTAGGCTTCTTTCATGGTCGCATCCTCGGTTCAGGGAAAAACTACCCGGGTAAATTACTCGCAAAAATCAGTTTATAATGATAATTTTTGATGCCCTAAAAGTCAACTTAACGAATTGCCTCACTTAAAATCTATTTGAAAATGATTCGTTGCCTCACGAGAAAATCTACACGAAACGCACTTGTTTTCTGGCTAGTAAGGGGGATAGATTCGGGGATGAGATTAGCCAGGAGGCAAG
>JABLWX010000015.1 GCA_013178315.1 Candidatus Aminicenantota bacterium | reverse complement strand
GTGGAAATAAGCTCCACGGTTTTTCCAGGAAGGAAATTTTATGGCAAGGTGGTACGGGTGGCTCCGTTGCTAAAGGAGACTTCGAGACAGGCCAGGGTGGAAGTCGATATTCCCAACGAGGATGGCCTGCTCAAGCCTGGGATGTTCATCAACGCCGAAATCGAGTTTGCCAGGCGCGACCAGGCCAGGCTGGTGCCCTTCGGAGCCGTGGTCACCAGGGGAGACCGGCAGGGAGTTTTCCTGGCCGACCTGGAAAATAAAAAGGCCACCTTTCAGCCGGTTACGGTTGGAATTGTCGAAGGCGAAAGGGCCGAGATCCTGGAACCGGCCGGCCTGCAGGGATATGTCGTTACCCTGGGTCAACACCTTCTCCAGGACGGTATGAGCATCATCCTGCCAGAGCCGACCAAGCCGGGAGAAGGCCAGCCGAAACCGGGAAAACCTTCCGGCCCGGGGAAATAAGCCATGTTCCAGGTTTCGCTACCTGAAAATTGGAGGGAATGATGAGTTTATCTGAATTTTCGATAAAACGGCCGATTTTTGTGATAATGCTGACCCTGGTGGTCATCGTCCTGGGCTTCATCTCGCTGAGCCGGATCCCGATTGACCTGATGCCAGATATAACCTACCCGACCTTGAATGTTTCCACCTCCTACGGCAACACCGCTCCTGAAGAGATGGAACAGATCATTACCAGGCCGATTGAAGAAGCCCTGAGCTCGGTTCCCGGGGTCGAAGAAATTTATTCGGTTTCTTCCCAGGGTTCGAGCACGGTCCGGGTCATGTTTGCCTGGGGTACGGACCTGGAAGAGGCGGCCAATGACATCCGGGAAAGAATCGACCGGATCATCGGCCGTTTCCCGGAAGAAGTCCAGCGACCGACCCTGAGGAAGTTCGACCCGGCCCAGATGCCAGTCCTGATGATGGGTGTCCTGACCGAGCTCGACCCCATCCAGGTCCGGAAGATCATCGACGAGCAGATGACCTACCGCCTGGAAAGAGTCCCCGGCGTGGCCTCGATAGAAGTCTGGGGCGGCCGGGAAAGGGAAATCCAGATAAACCTGATGCCGGACAAGGTCAAGGCCCTGGGCCTGCCACTCGATACCATCATCAGCAAGCTGCGCCAGGAAAATATTGATATCCCGGCCGGTACCATCGAGAAGGGAAACTACGAGATTACCATCAGGATACCCGGGGTTTATACCAACGTCGACCAGATCAGGGAGACCATCATCGCGGTCAGGGATGGGGCAGCCATACGGGTCAGGGACATTGCCAGTGTCGAGGATACTTTTCGGCGCATTACCCGGGTGGCCCGCATCAACGACCTGGAAGGGGTCAGGCTGGCCGTTTACAAGCAGTCTGGCCAAAATACGGTTAAGGTGGTGGACGGAGTCCTCAAGGAAATCAAGAGCCTCCAGGAAGATTATCCCCAGTTCAAGTTCATCACTCTCCGGGATAGTGCCCGCTACATCAAGAATGCCATCAGCAACGTCGGCGACTCGGCCCTGTACGGTGGTCTTCTGGCCATCTTTGTCCTGCTGTTCTTCCTGGTAAACTTCAGGAGCACCCTGGTCATTGCCCTGTCCATCCCGATTTCCATCATCGCCACCTTTACCCTGATTTACTTCAACGGTTTTACCCTGAACGTCATGAGCCTGGGCGGCCTGGCCCTGGGAATAGGCATGATGGTCGATAGCTCCATCGTGGTCCTGGAAAATATCTTCCGCATGCGGGAGGAAGAGGGTAAGCCGCTGATGCAGGCGGCGGTCAACGGGGCCAAGGAGGTCACCTCGGCCATCATCGCCAGCACCGTGACCACGGTCATCGTCTTCATGCCGATGCTGTTCGTCCGGGGAGCCTCGGGCATCATGTTCAAGCAGCTGGCCTACGTGGTGGCCTTTTCGCTGGCCTGCTCCCTGGTTGTGGCCCTGACCCTGGTGCCGATGCTGTCCAGCAAGATTCTCAAGGAAGAAGAAATGGGCCACTACCATCATTCCAGGCTGGCGGTTAAAGCCAAGGAACTCTTCGCCAGGATGGAGAACTCTTACAAAAATCTCCTGAATTACAGCCTCCATCACCGGCCACGGGTGCTGCTGATTACCGGAATCCTACTCCTGGTCAGCATCTTTCTGTTCAGGTTTGTGGGACGGGAGTATATGCCCCAGACCGACGAGGGCGAAGTCTCCATCACCGTCGAAATGGAAGTGGGTACCAGGCTTTCGGTCATGGACCAGAAGCTCAGGGAAGTGGTCAACCTGGCCAAGATGTATGTCCCGGAAATTGAATCGATCGAGGAGAGGGCCGGAAGCGGCGGCTGGCGCGGTGGGGCCAACCAGGGAAACATCACCCTGAAGCTCGTCCCGAAATCACAGAGAACCCGCTCCAGCATGGAAATCGCAGCCGACCTCGGCCGCAAGCTCTCCGGAGTTCCGGGAGCCCTGGTCCGGACCAGGGCCTCGGGCGGCCAGATGATGTTTGGCATGAGGGGAGGCGGCGGGGCCGAGAGGTTGCAGATCGAGGTCCGCGGCTACGACATGAAGGTGGCCCAGAGCCTGGCCGAGCAGGTCAAGAACGTGGTCACAAAAATCAGGGGCGTGACCGACGTCCGCGTCAGCCGGCTGGAAGGAACGCCGGAACGCCACCTGGTGGTCGACCGCCAGAAGGCTTCCGACATGAGGCTTTCGGTCAACCAGATCGGAAATTTCATCATGACCATTCTGTCCGGTTCCCAGGCCAGCTACTTCCGCGAAGGCGGTCGGGAGTACCGGATCCTGGTCAGGGTCAAGGATTCAGAGAAGCTGGACCTTAACGAGATCCTGGACCTGACCATTACCAATGCCATCGGTGAGCCGGTCAGCCTGCGGAACGTCATCGAGGTCCGGGAAGAAAGGGGACCGCAGCAGATTGAACGGCGCGACCGGGAGAGGGTCATCACCGTTTCCGGAGAGATAGCCGACCGCGACCTGGGCTCGGTCATCCGCGATGCTCGCCGGGCCCTGAGGGTTGTTCCCGTGCCCCGCGATTTCGTCATAAACTTTACCGGGGATTACGAGGAACAGCAGAAAGCCAACCGGGAGCTGATGCTGGCCATCATCCTGGCCCTGTTCCTGGTCTACATGGTCATGGCCATGCTCTACGAGTCGCTGCGCGACCCGCTGATCGTCATGTTCTCGGTGCCCCTGGCCATCATCGGAGTGGTGCTGATACTCATTCTGACCAATACCACCCTGAACGTTCAGACCTACATCGGTTTAATCATGCTGGGCGGGATCGTGGTCAACAACGCCATCCTTCTGGTGGATTATACCAACCTGCTCCGGGATCGAGACGGCATGGAAATGATGGAGGCCATCAAAGAGGCTGGCCGGAGAAGGCTGCGCCCCATCCTGATGACGGCTCTGACCACCATCATCGCCATGTTGCCCATGGCCATCGGGCTGGGGGAAGGAAGCGAAGTTCAGGCCCCCCTGGCCAGGACGGTTATCGGCGGTCTGACCAGCTCCACCTTCATCACCCTGGTGGTCATTCCGGTGGTCTATTCTCTGTTTGAGCAGAAAAGAGCCAGGAAAGCCTGAGCCGGCTTCCTGCCCGGAAAAAATTCGGGTATTATCTAATTGATGCTCAGGCGGGTGGCTTATTGTATGCTCCTCCTTTTTCTCGTGGCCTGGTCTGGCTATTCCTCTCCCGTACCGGCTGAACACGACGGTTATCACACCCCCCAACCGGTGATGAACCAACCAGTGGCCAGCCCCGGTGAAATCAGGGAAATAAGCATCCGGCTGGCGGCCGACGAGGAGCTGGAGGCCCGGCTGGTTTCCAGGGAACGGGTGGAAGGCCTGCTTCGGGAGGTGAGCCGGGAGTTTGAAAAGCTCTTTGACCTCCGCTTCCGCTGGCAGGGCTGGGACCGCTGGCAGTCGCCGGATGAAGCCCGGAGCCTGGAGGAGTTGGCCGAAGACCTGGACCGGGCCGAGCTGAAGCGGGGAGCCGATATTCTGATAGCCGTAACCGCCCAGCCCGACCTGGAGCTGGAATATACCGGTTTTTCCCTTTTCCGGGTGGGCACGGTGGTGGTCATCTACACCCCGGACCGCTACAAGTTGAAGAAACTTCTGCTGCACGAGCTGGGGCATGTTTTCGGAGCAGTTCACATTCCCCTGGCCAGCTCGATAATGAGCTGCGGGGGCGAAGGCCAGACCTTCGACCGGGACAACCAGGAAATCATCCGGCTTGGCCGACAGCGCCACTTCCGACCGTTTGGATTTCCTTTTCCGGAGAGCACCAGGGGAGAACTGGAAAAAATATACCTTGGAATCCGGCAGAGAATTCTCAACGATAAGGAAATTAAGAGACTGTTCGGGGGAAAAGTTCCGGCCAGCCGACTTCCGTTCCCGGCCCAGAAAAGGGCTATCTGCCTGGCCGATTGCTCGCTGATGCTGGCCCAGCTTCAACTGGAAAAGGGAGAATACGGGAGGGCCGTTGAGTATTGCGACGAAGCCCTGGTGATGAGTCCAGGAAGTTACGAAGCCCTCAACCTGAAGGCCATAGCCCTGAGGAGGGCCAGCAGGGTGGATGAAGCCATCCAGCTCTACCAGAGAATCCTGAAAGACCGACCCGGGCAGGTCAGGGTTCTGTACAACCTGGGTATTGCCTACGGCCGCCAGAACCGCCTGGCCGAGGCCGAAAAAATCTATCTTGAGGTACTCCGGGCCAGGCCTGATTTTATCGAGGCCCATAACAACCTTGGGGAAATATACCTCCGGCAGGACAGGCTGCCGGAAGCGGAGAGAGAATTTCAGAAGGCTGTCGAGCTTCACGGTGAGTTTGCCCTGGCCTACGCCAACCTGGCCGAAGTCTACTTGAAACAGAAGGACCTGACACGGGCTGCGGACTGCGTGGAAAAGGCCCTGGCCCTCGACCCCGGGATGACCGCGGCTTATAACATGAAAGGCAACATCCTGCGGCAGAGCGGGCAGCTGGAAGAGGCCATCAATTATTATAAAAAGGCACTGGCCAGGAACCCGAAGAACGAAAAGGCCCTTTACAACCTGGGCCTGGTTGCTTCCGACCTGAAGCGCCGGGATGAAGCCCGGGAATATTTTTTGAAGGCCATCGGGGCGGACCCGCTTTTTGCCGAAGCTTATGCCGGGCTGGGATTGAGCTACCTCCAGGAAAAAAACTGGGACGAAGCCATTAGGAACTTCGAGCGGGCCAGGGAGCTCGGCCACGGAAGTCCCGCTCTCTATGTGAATTTGAGCTTTGCCCATCTGGCCAGAAAGGACTGGAAGGAAGCCGAGAAGGCAGCCGGGGAAGCTCTCAGGCTCCAGCCGGACCTGGCGGTGGCCTTTAACAATCTGGGTATAGCCCTGGCCCAGCAGAACAGGCTCAACGAAGCCCGGGAAGCGCTGAACCGGTCCCTGGAAATTAACCCGCTCGACCGCGACACGGTGCTCAACCTGGCTGCGGTGGAATATTCACTGGCCAATGATGAGCGCGCCCTGGAATTGTTCCTGAAGGCGGTGGCCCTGAATCCCCAGCATCCGGGAAATGGCCCCATCTATAATAACCTGGCCGTTATCTATTACCGCCGCGGCCAGTACGAGCAGAGCTGGGAGTTCTGCCTGAAGGCCCTGCAGAGCGGTTTCCGGGTGGACCCGAATTTTGTGGATGAACTCAGGAAAAAAGTAAAGAAGTAATCAGGGGTCGGCTCAGCCCAGGGCCACGTCCAGGATCATCATCAACAGGAAACCCAGGATGAGACCGATGGTGGCCAGGTCTGATTTTCCGCTCTGCTGCGATTCGGGAATCACTTCCTCCACCACCACGAAGATCATGGCCCCGGCGGCAAAGGCCAGGGCATAGGGCAGGATGGAAATCATCCTGGTCACGGCCAGGGCCCCGAGGACTCCGGCCGCAGGCTCCACCAACCCAGATAGCTGACCGAGGAAAAAGCTCTTTCGGCGGCTGAGTCCCGCTGCCCGCAACGGCCCGGAAACGGCCAGGCCTTCGGGCAGATTTTGCAGACCTAATCCCAGGGTCAGGGCGATCGCTCCACCCAGGGTGGCCCGTGGTACTTCGAGCGAGGCCGCTCCGAAGGCTACACCCACGGCCAGGCCTTCGGGAATGTTGTGGAGGGTGATGGCCAGGACCAGCAGGGTGGTTTTCCGCCAGTGAGTTTTGAGTCCCTCGGCCAGCTCTTCCGGCAGGAAGAGATGAAGGTGGGGGAGGGTCCGGTCCAGGGCGAAAAGAAAACCGGCTCCGGCCAGGAAGCCCGCAGCCGGGGGAAACCACATCGGCAGGCTGCGGTTTTTTGACATCTCCAGGGCCGGGGCCAGCAGGGACCAGAAGCTGGCGGCGATCATCACCCCGCCGGCAAAACCCAGCATCAGGTCCAGGATTCGCCGATTAACCTTCTTGAGGAAAAGCACCGAGGCCGCCCCGGTCGCGGTCATCAGGTAGGTGAACATGGTAGCCAGGAAAGCCTGAAGTATGGGTGAGAGCGTCGCAAAACTCATGTTCGGCAAATTGGAAAATAAAATAAATTATTCAAATAGTCAAACCGGCTCTTTTCCGGCCGTGATAATTTGGCAATCTATATTACCCGCGGTCACAGTAAAAAATATGTCTTGCGCGATTAGCCTGTTTGCCCTGATATTCACAGCGATTTATGTCCTTAAGGCAGTGGTTAAAGAAAAGGGCGCGCTGACCAGGCCGCGTTCGTATGTGCCGGTGAACATCAGATATTTTTCTTGATAAAACGTTCGGGCAAACTATAAAATGGTAGTCTGATATCTTGGATTAAGGAGCTCACCATGATTTCCAGGCTTTTCCGGGTAAAGCATTCTATCGGTATTCTGGTTTTTTTCCTGATTCTGCTGGCTTTGGCCGGCGCGGCCAGATTGCACGCGGCAGAGGAAGCCAGGGTCCTGCGCTTTCCAGCCATCTACAAGGACCTGGTGGTCTTTTCCTATGCCGGTGACCTGTACTCGGTGCCGGCGGCGGGCGGGGTGGCCAGACGGCTGACCTCCCATGTGGGCTATGAAGCCTTTGCCAGGTTTTCGCCAGATGGTAAGTTCATCGCCTTTACCGGCGAGTACGACGGCAACCGGGAAGTATTCCTGATGCCGGCCGAAGGCGGCGTCCCGGTCCGCCTGACCTACACGCCCGTTCTGGGCCGCGATGACATCTCGGACAGGATGGGCCCGAACAACATCGTCATGGGCTGGACGCCCGACGGCCAGAAAATCATCTTCCGTTCCAGGATGGCCGAGTGGAATGATTTCAACGGGCAGCTCTACCTGGTGCCGAGGGATGGGGGGACGCCGGAAGAACTGCCGTTGCCACGGGGCGGGTTCTGTTCTTTTTCGCCCGACGGGCAGAAGCTGGCCTTTAACCGCATCTTCCGGGAGTTCCGCACCTGGAAAAGGTACCGGGGCGGTATGGTTGATGACATCTGGGTTTATGATTTCAAGACGAAAAAGACCGAAAACATCACCAATAACGGGGCCTCTGACATCATTCCCATGTGGAGCGGGAACAGGATTTATTTCCTGTCCGACCGCGACGAGAACAAGCGCTTTAACCTCTATGTTTATAATACCGAAACCGGGGAAACAAGAAAGGTAACTGATTTCAAGGACTACGACATCAAGTTTCCCTCGCTCGGTCCCGACTCCATCGTTTTTGAGAACGGCGGCTATCTCTATAAACTGGACCTGGCCTCGGAAAAGGTCAGCCGGATTCCGGTCCATATCGCCGATGACCAGGTGGTGGCCCGGACCGAGCTGGTCAAGGTGGCTGACAGGGTAAACACCTGGGATATCGCCCCGGACGGGGCCCGGGCGGTTTTCGGAGCCCGCGGTGAAATCTTCACCGTGCCGGCCAAGAACGGCAACACCCGGAACCTGACCGGGACCCCGGGCGTTCACGAGCGGGACGTGGCCTGGTCGCCCGACGGCCGCTGGATCGCTTTCATTTCGGATAAGACGGGACGGGAAGAAGTTTACATCATTCCCCAGGACGGCTCGGGCCCGGCCGTTCAGCTGACCTCCGACGGCGAGTGCTACAAGTACGCCCCGCTCTGGTCCCCCGACGGTAAGAAACTCCTCTGGTCGGACCGGATGTTTCGCCTGCGCTACGTTGACGTGGAGAAGAAGCAGGTGGTGGAGGTGGCCAGGAGCAAGTTCTGGGAAATCAACGACTATACCTGGTCTCCCGATTCAGCCTGGATTGCTTTTTCAGACCAGGCTGAAAACGGGATGCAAAAAGTTTACATACACAACCTGAACAGCAAGGAGACAGTAGAAATCACCGACAGCTGGTATTCTTCCTATTCTCCTTGCTTCAGTGCTGACGGCAAGTACCTGTTCTTCGTTTCCGACCGCGACTTCAGCCCGGTCTACAGCCGAACCGAGTGGAACCATGCCTACCTGAACATGTCGAGGATCTACCTGGTGACCCTGACCCGCGAGGTTAAGTCCCCGTTTGAACCGAAAAGCGACGAGGTGAAGGTGGCGGCGGCCGAAGCTACCGCTCCGGAAAAACCGAAAATTGAAAAGCCGGTTGCGGCCAAGCCGGCTGCGGAAAAGTTGGCGGTCCGCGTCGATAAGGAAGGCATCAAGGACAGGATCGTGGCCCTGCCGGTTGAAGTATCCGGCTATTTCGGCCTGACCTCGGTTGGGGATAAGCTATTCTATATGAAGAGATCCTTCGGTGATCGGCAGACCTCGCTTAAATTCTACGACCTTGGCAAGCTCGAAGAAAAAGACCTGGGCAGCGTCAACGGCTATGTAATTTCGGCCGACAAGAAGAAGATGCTGGTGCAGCAGGGCCGCGATTTTGCCATCATCGACCTTCCGGCCGGACCGATCAAGATTGAAGACAAGCTGAATCTCTCCGAGCTGGAAATGTGGCTCGACCGGAAAGCCGAGTGGGCCCAGATTTTTGATGAGTGCTGGCGCCAGATGAAGGACTTCTTCTACGCACCCAACATGCACGGGGTGGACTGGGAAAAAGTCAGGGCCCAGTATGAGCCGCTGGCCAGGGCGGTCAACCACCGGGCCGACCTGACCTACGTCATCGGGGAGATGATCGGAGAGCTGAATGCCGGCCACACTTATGTCGGGGGTGGCGACCTGCCGAAAGTGGACCGGGTGAACGTCGGCCGGCTGGGCGCTCGCCTGGAACGCGACAGGTCCGGCTATTACCTTATAAAGAAAATCCTGGCCGGGCAGAACTGGGACCGGAGCCTGCGCTCGCCGCTGACCGAAGTCGGGGTCAATGTTAAGGAGGGCGAATACATAATTGCGGTCAACGGGAAGCCGGTCAACCAGGTAAAGGATATTTACGAACTGCTGGTCAACACTGCCGGGAAACAGGTGACCCTGAAAATTAATTCCCAGCCCTCGGACAAAGGCGCCAGGGAAGTGGTGGTGGTGCCGATTGAGACAGAAAACAGTCTCTATTACTACAACTGGGTCAAGAAGAATACCGAGTATGTTTCCAGGGCTACCGGCGGCAAGGTAGCATACATCCACGTGCCCGACATGGGCGTCACCGGGCTCAATGAGTTCGTCAAGCATTTCTATCCCCAGGTTGATAAGAAGGCCCTGATCATCGACGTCCGCGGGAACGGCGGCGGCAATGTCTCGCCCATGCTGATCGAACGGCTGGCCCGCCAGGCGGTGATGATGGACATCGCCCGGGGCTCGGTGCCCAGGCCTGACCCCGAGGCCCTGATCATGGGACCCAAGGTCTGCCTGATCAACGAATTTTCGGCTTCCGATGGCGACATCTTTCCCTACCGGTTTAAGAGAATGCAGCTCGGCAAGCTGATAGGCAAGAGGACCTGGGGCGGGGTGGTCGGCATCAGGGGTACCCTGCCCCTGGTGGACGGCGGCTACCTGAACAAGCCGGAATTTGCCACCTTCAGCCTGGAAGGACAGTGGATCATCGAAGGCGAGGGGGTAGAACCGGATATTTACCTGGATAACGACCCGGCCAAAGAATATGAAGGAATAGACGAGCAGCTCAACAAGGCCATCGAACTCATCCTGGAAGAACTCAAGACCAGGGAGCCTAAGCTTCCGGCCGTGCCCCCGTATCCCAAGAAGTAGCCGGGACGGGAAACGGTCAAGTCGCTAAAAACGGAGGTTGTAGATGAAAAAAGGGATCAGATTATTTTTTATTCTGGCCGGGGCTTTTTTTATTATTCAGGCATCTGGAGCCCAGGAAATTGAAGCCCGGGGCTACGACTTCCTGAAGAAGGCCGTTGACCAGGTCTCCGAGCAGAATATTACCGCCACCATCAAGGCCCTGCAGGGCTTTAAGACCAGGAACCTTCTCTCCGAGCCGGCGGGCAAAAACTCTGGCATTGCCGCGGCCCGCGACTGGCTGCTTACAGAATTCCGAAAAATTCCGGGGCTGGAAGTGGTTGACGACGGCTATAAGCTTCCAAAGCAGGGCCAGAGAATAGTCAGGGATACCGAACTTCATAACGTGGTGGCCATAAAAAAGGGAAAGGCCAACCGGGAAAGAATAATCATCGTCAATGCTCATTATGACACAATTGCCGTCAGCCAGGACGGCCGCTTCCATTACGAGGATTTCAATACCGGGGCCCCGGGGGCCAACGATGACGCTTCCGGGATAGCCGCCCTCCTGGAGATGGCCAGGATTATCGCTCCCCTGGAAACCGAAGCTACCATTCATTTTGCAGCCTTTTCCGGCGAGGAACAGGGCCTGGTGGGCTCAACGCTTTATGCCCAGAAGATGAAACAGCAGGGAAAAAGGGTCGAAGCGGTGCTGACCATGGACATGATTTCCAACGTCAGGGCCGGAAACGGCTACATTGATTCAACCCGGGTCAGGGTCTTCAGCGATGACCCCAGTGATTCAACCAGCCGGGAGCTGGCCAGGTACATGAAAAAGATTGCCGAACAGGTTTATCCGTCGTTTGAGGTCAACCTGATTTACCGGGCCGACCGCTTCGGCCGCGGCGGAGACCACACGCCGTTCGTGCAGGAAGGCTATGCCGGGATACGTTTTACCGAGGCCAGGGAAAATTATTCCGTCCAGCATACCACCCAGGACATAATTGAAAATCTGTCAGTTCCGTACTGTGCCGATGTGGCCAGAATCGTTCTGGCCTCAACCCTGTCGCTGGCCTGTGCTCCCGAAGCCCCGGTGGTAACTTCAGAAAGGGGAGGACCGCTTCTCGGCCGGGGCCAGGGCTATGATGCTGAACTGCGCTGGAAGTGGGAAGGGGATATGGAGAAGATTTCCGGTTTCAAGGTCTATGTCAGGGATACCAAGGCTCCGTTCTGGGAGCGGTGTTATTTTGCCAGGAAAACAGATTCTTTCATCCTGAAGAATGTTTCCATCGATGACCTGACCTTCGGGGTTTCGGTCCTTGGGGTGAACGGGTTCGAAAGCCTGGTTTCCGTTTACCGGATGCCCTCGCGTCGCCGGGCTGAATATATTTTCCAGGAAATCAAGTGAAACAAGCTGAGCAACCTGTATAAAATCCAGGCATCAAAATTAAAATGAAAAATATGGCAGAAAGCAGATTTCTGCCGCGTTCTGAAATTACAGTCCAAAATTCAGACCGAGCTGAAAAGTTCTGGAACCCAGGGCGTCTGAGTCTCTGACGCTGGCCAGAGGAAGCCTGGCCGAGCCGGCCAGCAAGATTTTTTCAGGATAATCAATTTCATTTTAATGTTTGAGGATCGTTCAATTGGCCGGACCGGGTGAGGGGGGTATATAATGGATGTAAATAAATTAAGCCTGGACGATAGGAGCAAAGATGAATCAGCCAGAGAAAAAAGATAATCCGAATAAAATCAAGCACCTGGTTGGAGTGATGAGTGGAAAGGGAGGGGTGGGGAAGTCTACCGTGACTTATCTGACCGCGCTGGCCCTGAAGCAAAAAGGTCATCGCGTGGGCATTCTCGATGCTGATATCACCGGGGCCAGTATCCCGCGTATAATGCATCTTCCAAAATATGAAATGAAGGTTTGCGGCGATTTCATCTGCCCGGTGGAAACCGACCAGGGACTGAAGGTGATGTCCATAAGCTTCCTGGTCGATAACGAGGAACAGCCGGTCATCTGGCGCGGCCCGCTTCTGTCCAAGGCCATCCAGCAGTTCTGGGGAGAGGTGCTATGGGGCGAGCTGGATTACCTGGTAATTGATATGCCGCCCGGAACTTCGGATGTGGCCATAACGGTCATGCAATCGTTTCACCTGAGCGGGTTCATCTTTGTCACCACACCTCAGGACCTGGTCTCGGTGGTGGTAGCCCGCTCGATGCAGATGGCCGAAAGGATGAAAGTGCCGGTTATTGGCCTGGTGGAGAATATGAGCTATTTCGTTTGCCCTCACTGCGGGGAAAAGACCAGCTTTTTCGGGCAGGACGAAACCGGAAAGCTGGCCAGGCAATTCGGCACAGAACTTATCGTCCAGATTCCGACCAGCCTGGAACTGGCCCGGATGCCTTCCCATGGCCTGGACCTGTCCAGCCCGCTGGTGTCCGGGATTCTGGATAAGCTGGGTCAAAAAATCATCGAGAAGTTAGGCTGAAGCCAGTAGCAGATCCCTATCGCTGGCCGGGGAAGGCGAACTTATGGAGGACAACCGGCTTCGGGAGAAAAGGCGGCAGGGTTAAGGTAAGAATTTTTCAGGCATAGCCCAGGTTCCCCGGTCTGAGGTATCAACCTTAGCTCTTTAAGAATTAAAGATACAGAAGATAGGTAGCCCATTGTTTTTTCAATTCGGCGCTTTGAGATAATAACTTCTCTTTTCGATTCTGGCTGGCTGTTAGGATTGTGGCCAAAATTTCCTGTCTCGAAAGCGGAAAAGATGCGTCCCCGCAATTGAGATTTTCAAGCGGTTGGTATAAGATGTTTCAAAATCTCGAAAAAGGAAGGCAGAGATCATGAAAAATATAAAGGAAACAACTTATTTTGCTCTATTTCTACTCGGTCTCGTTCTGGCCTCAGGCTCGCTTGTGGCCGGTACCATGGATTCCGGCCAGCAGGTGGAGCCCCGGGCCCAGGCGGTGGCCAGAAGCGGTGGTAGCGCCCTGGTAGAAGTGGCCAGCCGGATTCAAAATGTTATTGTCTATCCGGATAGAGCCCAGGTTGTAAGAAAAGGTCAGGCTGCGATTGGCCCGGAAACCAGGGCCATGGTTTTCAGGGGTCTTCCGGGAACGATAATTCCGGGCTCGGTCAGGGTATCGGCCAGCGGCTCGGCTCCGGTCAAGATTCTGGGGGTGGAGACGAGTCGGGAATTCCTGGAAGCCAGCGAGCTTCCGGAAGTTAAGAAGCTCATGGACGAGATAAGTTCAGTTGAAGCCGAGATCAGCCGGATCAAGGGACAGGAGGCCATCCTCGATTCCCAGGAAAAATTTCTGAATTCTGTTGGCTCGGCCCTGGGCGGCCAGGTTTCAAAAGAGCTCCTGGCCGGTCGTCCAGACCTGGCCGGTGTCGATAAGTTTGTTGATTACCTGGGAACCAGGTTGCAAAGCATCCAGAAGAGCCGGCAGGACAATGCCAGGGCTCTGGCTGAACAGCAGGCCAGGCTGGAAGCCCTCAAGAAAAAGCTTAATGAAATCATGCCGGCCCGCTCCAGGGAACAATCCGTGGTCAACGTCCTGGTAGAAGCCGCGCAGTCGACCCAGCTCCAGGTGGAATTGATTTATGCGGTCAGCCCCGCCCGCTGGGTCCCGGTCTACACGGTCAAAGCAATGCCCGAGTCGGGAGAAGTCGAACTTACATTAGCTGCCATCGTCACCCAGAAGACCGGGGAAAACTGGGACAATGTCAGGCTATTGCTTTCTACCAGCCGGCCGACGGCCGGCCAGCAGCCGGGAGAACTTCCTCCCTGGTACCTGGATTTTGTCCAGCCGAGGTTGATGAGAGCCGCGGCCAGAGACCTGGCCGAAAGCAAGATGGCGGTTGAGGCTGAAGCTGCCCCGGCTCTGGCTTTTGAGGAAACCGCCGAGACAGTTGAAACCTGGCTGGGGGTTAATTTTGAAATCAAGAAACCCTGGACCATCCTGAGCGACGGGGTCGAACGTCGGGTGCCCATCGACTCTCAGAAAATCCCGGCTTCCTTCGACTACCTGGCCATTCCCAAGCTCCAGGAACAGGTTTTCCTGCGGGCGGCCTTCAAGAACGCGCTACCCTACCCGTTGCTCAGCGGAAAAAGCGACCTGTTCATTGCCCAGGATTTTGTCGGGTCCCTGATGATGCCACTAATTCCGGTTAATGACGACCTCGAGCTCTTTTTCGGTGAGGATAACCGGGTCAAAGTTAAAAGGGAGCTGGTCAGGCGGGAAAAAAGCGGACCGGGTTTTCTGGGTAAGAACGAGAGAGTCACCCAGGTTTTCCGGATTACCATTGAGAACCTGAGGAACAGGCCGGTGGAAATTGAAGTTCAGGACCAGATACCGGTTAGCCAGAACACAAAAATTGAGGTCAAGGACGTAAAAATAGTGCCAGCACCTTCCAGCCGGGATGAAAAAGGCATTCTGACCTGGAAACTGAAACTCAATCCGGCCCAGAAACAGGAAATTACCATCGAGTTTACGGTTGAATATCCAAAAGACAGCCGGGTAATGGGTCTTTGATCCGTTCGCCGCGCGGACTGATCTGCCAGGGCTTCGGTGGTGGCTGGTTGATTCCAGGTCGGACAGTCAATTCTCCCCGCCGGGCATTGTGGCCTGTGATGGTTTGGCGTCTTTATTTATGGAACCCAGGAAAGATGGCGACATTCCTATCCAGATTTTGCCCTTAAAATGGTATAATCATAAGCCGGTTTTCCAGGATGCATATGGTTTTAAATTAAAGGAGACAACGATCCGATGCCAGACAAGGAACCAGCCCTTAAATTCTGGATGATGACTCCAGAAGAGGTCGCCGCTGCCTATAATTCTGACCTCAAGCATGGACTTAGCTCTGAGCAGGCGGCTGCTTCTCTTGAAAAATACGGACCAAACCAGTTGCAGGAAGCACCCTCCCGTTCCCCCCTGGCCGTCTTTTTCGACCAGTTCAAGTCTTTCTTGATCTGGGTGCTGATCGGTGCGGCCATAGTCTCCGGTTTTCTGGGAGAATGGGTAGACGCCCTGGCCATAATCGCCATTGTCATCCTTAATGCCGTGCTGGGTTTTGTCCAGGAGTTCCGGGCAGAGAAATCGCTGGCTGCCCTGAAGAAGATGGCCGCCCCGATGGCCAGGGTCATCAGGGACGGCGAGCTGAAACAGGTCCCGGCCCGGGAAATTGTCCCCGGCGACCTGCTGGAACTGGAAGCTGGCGACCACGTGGCCGCTGATGCCCGGGTCGTCTACCATACGACCAATTTCGCCGTTCACGAAGCCGCCCTGACCGGGGAGTCCACCCCGGTCTTCAAGACCGGGGCCGTGCTGGAAGGGGAAGACATCCCGCTGGCTGACCGGGCCAACCTGGTTTATGCCGGGACTTCGGTCTCATCCGGCAAGGCCCGGGCCATGGTGGTGGCCACCGGCATGTCTACCGAGCTGGGCCAGATTGCCCGCATGATCCAGGAGATTTCCCTGGAAACCACTCCGCTGCAGAGAAAGCTGGAGCAATTCGGCCGCTGGATAGTTTACCTGTGTTTTGGTCTGGTCGGGCTGATATTCCTGCTGGAGTGGTTGCGGGGTGGGGAACTGGTCCAGATCTTCCTGACGGCGGTCAGCCTGGCCGTGGCCGCAATTCCGGAAGGCCTTCCGGCGGTGGTGACCATTGCCCTGGCCCTGGGTGTCCAGAGAATGGTCAAGCGCCACGCCCTCATCAGGAAATTGCCTTCAGTTGAAACCCTGGGCGCGGCCACCGTCATCTGTTCCGACAAGACCGGCACCCTGACCAGGAACGAGATGACGGTCAAGGCCGTCTATGCCGACGGGCGCCTGTTCACGGTTTCCGGAATTGGCTATCAGCCGGAGGGCGAATTTCTTCTTGATGACCGCCCGGTCAGGCCGGCAGAATTTCCCGGTCTGCTCAGGACCCTGACCTGTGGAACCCTTTGCAACTCGGCCCGGCTGGCTGAGAATCAGGGCCGTTACCGCATAGTCGGCGACCCGACCGAGGGAGCGCTTCTAACTCTGGCTGCCAAGGCCGGGCTGAGTCTTGAAGAACTGGAAAAAGCCGAGCCCCTGGTTGAAGAAATTCCCTTTGACTCCGAGCGCAAGATGATGACCATGCTCCGGAAATCGGGTCATGGTTTTGTGGCCTACGTCAAGGGGGCACCCGATATCCTGCTCAAGAATTGCAGTCGGATTTTTGAGGGTGGGCAGGAAAGGCCAATAACTCCGCAAGACCTGGACCGCCTGCTTCAGGTCAACGATTCCCTGGCCCGGCAGGCCCTGAGAGTTCTGGGCTGTGCCTACAGGAAATTTTCCTCTTTCCCCGAAAAACTCGAGGCCACGGCCATAGAGAAGGAACTGGTCTTTGCCGGCCTGGTGGCCATGATCGACCCGCCGCGTCCCGAGGTAATCAAGGCGATTGCCGATTGCAAACGGGCTGGAATCAAGCCGGTTATGATTACCGGCGACCACAAGGTAACCGCCGTGGCCATTGCCCGGGAGCTGGGTATGCTGGATGAAGGTGCTCTGGCCCTGAGTGGTGAAGAGTTCGACAGCCTGAAGCCGGAAGAATACCGGGAGAAGGTGGATAAGATCCAGGTTTATGCCCGGGTGTCGCCCGAGCACAAGCTGAGAATCGTCCGGGCCTGGAAGGACAGGGGAGAGGTTGTGGCCATGACCGGTGACGGGGTCAACGACGCCCCGGCCGTCAAGGAAGCGGACATCGGCGTGGCCATGGGCATAACCGGGACCGACGTCACCAAGGAAGTCTCGGACATGGTGGTGACCGACGATAACTTTGCCTCGATCGTGGCCGCGGTGGAAGAGGGCCGGGCCATTTACGACAATATCAAGAAATTTGTCCACTACCTGCTGTCCTGCAACCTGGCCGAGATCATGGTCATGTTCACCGCTTCCTTGCTCGGCTGGCCGGTTCCCCTGCTCCCCATCCAGATTCTCTGGGTGAACCTGGTGACCGATAGCTTCCCGGCCCTGGGCCTGGGCTTCGACCCGCCCGACCCGGAGATAATGTCCCGTCCGCCGCGCCAGCCCGGCGAACCAATCATCGACCGCCGGCGGGCCGGCCTGATGTCTATCCAGGGGATATTTATGGCGGCCTGTGCCCTGGTAGCCTTCAGCTATGTACTGTTCGTGGAGAACGAGGGCATAGAAAGGGCCCGGACCGCGGCTTTCATCGTTCTCTCGGTCAGCCAGCTCTTCCATGCTTTCAACTGTCGCAGTCAGATGAAGTCGGTCTTTGAGCTGGGACTCTTTTCCAACCTGAAGCTGGTCTATGCCTTTTTGGTATCTCTATCGCTTCAGCTTTCGGTGGTCTACGTGCCTTCCTTCCAGAAAATTTTCAAGACCCAGAACCTGACCCTCTTTGACTGGGGCCTGGTCGTGGTGCTGTCCTCGCTATCGCTCTGGGGCATGGAAATTGTCAAGTGGCTGAACAAGAAATTAAGGTTCTACCGGGTCTATTAAAATGGTCCGGCTCTTTGCCCGCCGGGACGTCAACGGGTGATTGGAGGGCTCTGGCTGCCGGGTCTTCCCCGGGCTCTGGTCAGGACTTCAGCCTGGCTACATCAAATCGGCTGCGAACCGAAATAAGAAGGTAATCTCTTTGTGCCCGGATAAAATGAGAACCGGCCTTCGATCTTTTCTGTTTTTCCAGGCCAGCAGTTTCCTGGTCACTATTTCAGCCGGCGCACTCTTACTTCAATTTCCGGAGTATCCTTCAGCAGGTTGACCAGCCTGGCAACTTCGGTTTCACCGTAATGATAGGGATAAAGGATGGCCGGCTTGAACCAGCGGACGGCCTCGGCCACCATTTCCGGGGTCATGGTGTAGGGCAGGTTCATGGGCAAAAAGGCGATGGCGATATTCTTCAGGTTCTTCATTTCCGGTATGTTTTCGGTGTCCCCGGCAACATATACCCTCTTGTCAGCAAAGGTAATGACATAACCGTTGCCCGAGCCTTTGGGATGGAAGGGGTTGCCGTCTGGCCTCTTGTGCTGGATGTTGTAGGCTGGCACAGCTTCTATTTCCAGGCCCCCGACCGTCAGCCGGTCTCCGTTTTTCATTACCTTGAGTCCGGGAACCCTCGACTGGCAGGCCGCAGTCCCGATGATGACCGTGGAATCCTGGCGGAGCATCTTTATGGCTTCAGGGTCCAGATGGTCGAAGTGTTCGTGAGTTACGAGAATCAGGTCGGCTTTCGGCAGCTGTCGGTAATCGGCCTGTTCCTGCCAGGGGTCGACGTGGATGACTTTACCCTGGAAGGTGAACATCAAGGTGCCGTGCCCCAGGAAACTGATTTTCAGGTCCCCCGAGGCTGTCGGAATCAGGTCTTCTTCATGCTTCTGGCCTGAAACCAGCAGGGGAGCCAGGCCCAGCAAAAAAGCCATGACCAATATGACCAGCTTTTCCATGGACCACCTCCTTCTCTTCACCCTAAAATTTTAACACATAAATAAATTGCAAAAAACGGTTTTTATTTGGCCCGAAATTTCTTATAATCTGGAATCATAACAGGCCGCGGCAAAGCTCTTTCCGGGCCCTGGAGTGTCGGGATGAAACTCAAAAAGTTATTTTACAGAAGTTACCTGATGCTGCTGTGCTTTCTGCTGGTAATCCTGGCGGTCATTTTCCTGTGGAGCCTGCGACACCTGCGACAGGTAATGATGAACGACCAGGTCAACGAGCTGAAGGAGTTAGCCCTGGCCCTGAGCGTTGAAATTGCCGGTTATGAAGCCCCGGAACGGGAACCCTTGCAGAAAATGCTTTTCACCCAGGCCAGGATCTCCAGGACCAGGGTGACCCTGATCGATACCAATGGCAGGGTCAGCTATGACAGCGAGGGCCGGGCCGAAGAGATGGAAAGCCATCGTTACCGGCCTGAAATCACGGCGGCCCTGGGCGGCGAAGTTTTTTCCGCGGTCAGGTACAGCGACACCCTGGGCCGGAAGATGCTCTACGTGGCTGTTCCGGTCAGAAAGCAGGGAGAGCTGGTGGCGGTCTGCCGGGTCAGCCGGCCGCTAAAGCTGGCCGTGGGGCCATACCTCCAGGCCAGGAACCGGCTGGTGATTACGCTCGTAATCCTTTTTATCGCCGGTAGCCTGGTCTTATTTTTCCTGATCAGGACCATCCATAGACCACTGGACCAGGTGTCGGCTGCCCTGGCCCGGGCGGCGGCCGGCGCGGAACAGGTCTCGCTGGGACCTTTCCTGGTTTCCAGGCTGGAGCCCCTGGCCGCCGATTTGAACACCCTCCTTGAGAGGATGGGCGAGTTGTCCGAAACCGTAAAATCTGACCGGGAAGTTTTCCGGACTTTTATAGATTCCAGTGATGAGGGCTGGCTCCTGGTTGACCAGAATGGCCGGATCGTTCTCATGAACCGGAACCTGAGGGAGATGTTCCCGGAAATAAGCCCCGACAGCGAGTTTTTCTGGCAGAGCCTGCGCCGGCCCGAACTCCACGAGCTGGTCAACCGGGCCAGGCAATCGGCCGGGCCGGTTGAATGCCAGCTGGAAAGGGGAGGGCGGACTTATTCCTGTCTTTCGAGCTGGCTGCCCGGGCGGCAGAATTATCTTATAAAGTTCAGGGATATAACCGAAACCCGCGAACTCAACCTGAGGAAGAAGGAATTCGTGGCCAACTTGGCCCACGAATTGAAGACGCCGCTTACGGCCATCAGCGGTTTCCTGGAAACCCTGGAAGAGGAAAAACTCAGCCCGGAGGGCCGTGGCTACCTCGACATCATAAAGAGAAATACAACTCGCCTGGTCAGGCTGGTCGAAGACCTGGCCCGTCTGTCGGAGCTGGAAGAAAAAGGTCTTGAACTGGAAAAATCTCCCCTGGACCTGGCTGCAGTGGTCGGGGCGGTGGTTGAAGCTTACCAGAAAGAAGCCGGCAAAAAGGGGCTGTACTTAAAAATGGAACTTGAACCCCTGCCCCTTATTGCGGCCGATGCTTTCCAGATCGAACAGCTGATCATCAACCTGGTGGACAATGCCATCAGATACACGGAGAAAGGCGGGGTGGTGGTCAGCCTAAAGCCGGAGGCCGGGGGCGTGCTCCTTAGGGTGACCGACACCGGTATCGGAATTCCCGAGGAGCACCTGCCCAGGATTTTTGAACGCTTTTACGTGGTGGACAAGTCTCGTTCCAGGCGCACGGGCGGAACCGGCCTGGGCCTGTCCATAGTCAAGCATATCGTTCTGGCCCACGGCGGGAAAATCGAGGTCGAAAGCTCTCCTGGTTTTGGCTCCAGCTTCACGGTCTGGCTGCCGGCCCCGGCCATAGATAGCCAGCCGGCCTGAGTTGAGCTATAATTTGTTCTGATTGTTTTTTCTGGAGTGAAATCCAATGAGCGAAGTCGAATTCAAGGGTACCAGGCTTAAACTCAACGAAGAAGGCTTTCTGGCCACCCCTGAAATCTGGGACGAGGAGATCGCCCGGTTTCTGGCCAAACAGGCCGAAGGCATAGACCAGATGACCGAAGAACACTGGAAGGTCGTCAACTACATAAGAAGCTACTACCTGCAGAAAGGCCAGGCCCCGATGATCCGCAAGATGGTGGCCGAAACAGGAATATCTCTCAAGCACATCTACGAGCTCTTTCCCTCCGGCCCGGCCAAGGGGGCCTGCAAGGTGGCCGGGCTGCCCAAGCCTGACGGCTGCGTCTGAGTAGGATGAGCGCCCTGAGTTTACCATAGAGATTTTTTGGGGAAATTTTCAAATATTATCGCGGACAGGGGAGGGCGGTCCGGAGATTCTGCCTGGAACGGACTTCAGCGTTTCCTGCTCTTGTGGAAGTCAACGATTTCTCTAACCGCTTCTATGGCCGCCTTAATGTGATCTTCGGTGTTGAAGGGGCCGATACCGAAACGCACCGCTCCTTTTATCTTGTCCGTTCCCAGTTGCTCGTGGACCAGGGGAGCGCAGTGGAGGCCGGTGCGACAGGCAATGTTATAGTCAGCGTCCAGCATGATGCCCACGTCCTGGGCTTCCATCCCGTTGACGTTAAAGGCGATGACGCTGATATGGTTGGTTAGATCGTCCTGGCAGTACAGGGTCACGCCGTCAATCTCTTTCAGGCCGCTGACCAGCATCTCGGTCAATTTCATTTCGTGGTGGTGGATGTTATCCAGCCCTTTTTCCTGGATCCACTTGACCCCGGCCTGCAGTCCGGCGATGCCCAGGACGTTGGGAGTGCCGTACTCCAGGCGGTAAGGGTATTCTTCCAGGTGGGTTCTCTGGGCCGACCGAACCCCGGTTCCACCGGCCCGGGTTATCTTGATATCCACCCCTTCGGCCACGCACAACCCACCGATACCGGTCGGGCCCAGCAGGGACTTGTGGCCGGTGAAGCAGACGACATCGATGTTCATGTCCTTCATGTCGATGGGCACCTTGCCGGCCGACTGGGAGGCGTCAATGGCGAACAGGACGCCGTTTTCCTTGCAGACCCGGCCAATTTCCCTGACCGGCTGGACGGTGCCGATGACGTTGGAGGCGTGGTTGACCACCACCAGCCTGGTATTTTTCTTGATCCTTTTGCGAATATCCTCGGGGTCCACAAACCCGTGGCTGTCAAAGGGAACATAATCGACCTCAACTCCCTGAAGGGAAAGATGGTAGAGTGGCCTGAGGACCGAGTTGTGCTCGATGGTGGTGGTGATGGCGTGCTGCCCGGGCTCCAGCAGGCCAAAGATGGCCAGGTTCAGGGCGTCGGTCGAGTTGTAGGTAAAGCACAGGCGGTTGGGGTCGTGGCCGTTAAAAAATTCGGTCAGCATTTTTCTGGTGTTTTCCACCATGTCCCCGGCTTCCAGGCACAGGTCGTAGCCAGAGCGGCCCGGGTTGACGCCGAAGTTACGGTAGAAATAGTCCATGAACCGGTAGACTTCTTCCGGTTTGGGATAGGAAGTGGCTCCGTTGTCCAGGAAAATGATGTTCATAGAATTGGCCTCCAGAAATTTTTTAATTCGGGGATATGGGAAAACACAGTCTTCCGGCCCGGAAGCCGGCAGTGCGGATTACAGTTACTTTCCATGGTCCGAAATCAGGTTTTTAATATTAATCAAAATACCGCCCTAAATCAACCCTTGGAAATTGGTTGACTGAAATGGCAGGCTGTGTTATATAGACTTCGAATTGGCTGGGGAAAAACCTTAAGAAAATTTTCGGGTATGTTTCAGAGCTGGTGGCGGCCGGGGTTATCGTGTTTATTAATTAATTTTGGCCCATGGTTAAACCTGGAGATCGGGTTCAGCATTACGAGGTCATCAAGCTTCTCGGGCAGGGAGGCATGGGCCAGGTCTATCTGGCCAGGGATACTATTCTGGAGCGAAGAGTAGCCCTGAAATTCCTATCCGATGAACTTGAGAAGGATCCCCATTTCCGGGAACGTTTCCTCCGTGAAGCCAAGTCAGCAGCTGCCCTGGATCATCCATTCATCTGTAAAATCTATGAAACCGGCGAACATGAGGGCAGAGCTTTCATAGCCATGGAGTACATAGAGGGAGAAACTCTCAAGGACCGGATGGAGAGAGAGCCTATTCAGCTCCGGGACGTAGTCCGGATTGCTCTGGAGGTGGCCGAAGCCCTGGAAAATGCTCACAAGGCAGGAATCGTTCACCGTGACCTTAAGCCTGCTAATATCATGCTCACCAGCCAGGGGCATATCAAAGTTATGGATTTCGGGCTGGCCAAGCGCGTGGCACCAGGATTAGATGCCGTCGGGCTGACCAGCACGCTCACGCAGGCTTCGATAAGTGAGCAAGGCATAATTACAGGCACTATAGCTTATATGTCTCCGGAGCAGGCCAAGGGGGGTAAGATTGACACCCGGAGCGATATTTTTTCTCTGGGTATAGTTCTTTATGAAATGCTGACCGGCAAGCACCCCTTCTCCAGGCCGACTCCGATAGAAACCTTAACCTCCATTCTCCGCGACCCGGTCCCGACCCCTCACCTCAAGCCCAGGTCGGTCAATCCCGCGTTTAACCCGATTCTTAATAAAGCCCTGGCCAAGAATCCTGCCGACCGCTACAAAAACATTGGCGATTTTATTAACGACCTTCGACTGGTACAGCAGGAAGTCATAGGCGCCCCTAAGATTCTAACCAGGCTGATTCTCATAGTCGTGGCCGCAGCCATAGTGATCACCCTGGGAGTCATGGCCATCCAGAAATTCATCGGACACAAGGCAGTGCCAGCAGAAACGGGCGGCCCCAAATCTGTTTCGGTCCTGATTGCCGATGTTACCAATCAGACCGGCGATCCCATGCTGGACGGAGTTCTTGAGCAGCTTTTGAGCATCAGTCTGGGTGGGGCTGAAAACATCTCAGTCTATGAACGCAAGCAGGCTATGAACCTTATCAACCACCTGGACCCCGGCGCGGGAGGCCGCCTGACCGAGACCAGTGCCCTTCTGCTTTCGCGCCGAGAAGGGATTAATGCGGTTGTCAAGGCTTCTATTGAAAAAGCCAGGGAAGGTTTTCTCATCAAGACGCGAGCTATTGATGCGGTCAAAGGGGAGGAGATAGCCTCAGCCGACCAGGTCATAAAAAATAAAACTGATATTCTGAGGGCCACTGACGTTATTGCAGCCAGGCTCCGTTCGGGGCTGGGCCTTATTGCTCCTGATTCCTCAGAGGCCCTGATCAAGGAAACCTTCACCACGACTTCGCTTGAGGCCATGAAAGCCTACGCGGATGCCCAGAGACTGGATGCCCAGGGGAGAGAGGAAGAAGCCATTGCCGCTTACCTCCGGGCGATTGACCATGACCCGAACTGTGGCCGGGCTTATGCCGGGCTAGCCGTAGCTTATTATGCCCGGGGAGAGTGGCAGCTTGCAGAAAAGTATTTTAACGAGGCGATGAACCGCATCGAACAGATGACTGACCGGGAGAAGCACCGGACGCGCGGTGCCTATTACCTTTTCAAGAATAATTTCAAGCGGGCTATTGAAGAATACACAGAACTTCTCAAGCACTTTCCCCAGGATGTGGCCGGTCATACCAACTTGGCCCTGGCTTATTTCTTCGGATACAGGATGCCCGAGGCCTTCCGGGAAGGCTTAAAGGCCATAGAAGTAGAACCCGACAACCTGGATCACCGCTATAACCAGAGCTGGTATGCCCTGGCCTCCGGCGATTTCGGAAGAGCCAGGCTTGAAGCCCTGAAAACGCTTGAGATAAGTCCCAATTATGAAAAAGCCTTCATAGTCCTGGCTCTGGTTGAAGTCGCTGAGGGGAAGCCCGAAGAAGCTGTGAAATATTACGATAAACTTGCGCCATTGGGTCCGCTGGGAGCATCTCTTGCGGCCACTGGGCTGGCTGACCTGGCCCTCTATGAAGGCAGGGTGGAAGAAGCGATTGGCATCCTGAAAAAAGCAATCGTTGCTGACTTAGAGAAAAAATCAACATACAGGGCAGCCGATAAATCCCTCATGCTGGCTCAGGCTTATCTGAACCAGGGGAAGAGTAAGCAAGCCGTAGAGGCGGCCGACCAGGCAGTTTCGATGAATAGTCGCGAAGAAATCTTGTTTGCAGCGGGTGTGGTGTATTCAGAAGCCGGGGATGAGGGCAAAGCCAGGTTGATGGCGGCTGAACTGGGCAAGAAGGTACAGGACATCCACCTGGCTTATTCTAAGTTGCTGGGAGGATACTTGTCTCTCAGGCGAGCGGACACAGCCAACGCCTTAAAGTTGTTCGATGAAGCTCAGGCTCTGGTTGATACCTGGCTGGGACGGTTTGCCCTGGGAAGGGCTTATCTTGAAGCAGGGGCCTACCTGGAAGCCAGCGCTGAATTCGAGAAGTGTGAAAAGCGGCAGGGTGAGGCCATGTCGGTTTTCCTGAATGACCTGCCCACTTTCCGCTATCTGGACACGCTTTATTATTACATCGGCCGGGCCCTGGAGGGACAGGGCAAGAAGGCCGCCGCCAAAGAGGCTTACCAGAAATTCTTAAACATTAAGGCCAAAGCCGACGCGGGCCAGGCTATGGTCGAGGACGCCCGTCAGCGGATCAGGACGCTATAGCTGTTTAATCGGCTCTAATTGATCCATATAAACATTGGCTAATGCTATCGCATTGCTCTTTGGTGATAAACATGCTGATAGGCTGATTATCTGGATGCGGGAGCCATCTGAGTCTGCAACATAAATTTATAGTCCATTTAGCTCTAATTCCAATATCTGAGACCAGCCTTGCTTCTTCTAGAAATTAACTATAATTACTCCAGTACCATCAGGCAATTTATCATACCCATCTCTATCATCAGCCAGTAGCCAGATTCGAATTGGGGAAGTTGGGAACACATCAGTCCATATATATTCCATGATGTATGTGTCCTTTATGACTGATGGAGTACCCGCATATATTAATTCACCAGCGGGGTAAGTCCGAGCTTGAAAACCTGTAAGCCCGCATGTTATCCGGATTTCCGGGGTAGAATCACCATCGACATCTACATAGATGAAAAATGGGTAACTCAGCGTGATAATGTCATAGAATTTGACTTCGGATCTCAATCTGTTATTCGACCTATATAAATGGATGGACTCAAAATCTTTGCCATCGGGAATAGCTCCTTCATTCGGGTCGGTTGCAGAAGTAATGAGTGCCCATATTCTGATCGTATCGGATCCTGTTTTTCCGCTGTTCGTGGCCGTGATGGTTCTGTTACCATCTGCGCTAAGAGTGATATTTCCAGTCCATACCCCATCGTCTTGGAATTCAGCAGCCGGGATTGAAGTGGGTGAAATAGTTCCTGAATCGACCGTTAGAGCTGTCTCTCCTGTCACATTGGTTGTCGTATTACCACCTGCGTCTTTTGCTGTGATCGTGACTGAAAAGGGTGTTCCAGCAAATCCGTTTTCGGGCGCGTTTATTATGAAGCTTTCTAGTGGTGCGGAACTTGGGCTTATTGTGATGCTTAGTGGCTTGGTAGCAGTGAGGCTCCCATCAACGACCTGGGTTGTAAAATTGTATGTACCTGGGGTTGTTGGCGTGCCGGCAATGATACCGGTGGTCGGGCTGAGGTTCATGCCGGGCGGCAAGGACCCACTAATGATCGACCATGACCGCGAGCCGCTCCCGCCAAAGGCCCACACCGTCGCAGCATAGGGTGTGCCGACATACCCAATGTCCAAAGCGTCTGTTGTGATGAAAAGAGTTGATGGGAAGGACTGCGTGTACCTTAATGTAGTGTAATCAGTACCCGACTCGCTCGCATAACTGGAACCGGCTACATAAACATTTCCCATGGGATCGATGGCAATAGATTGCCCCAAATCATCATCGTTTCCAGGGCCATTGTACCTGGCCACCCACTGCTGGCTTCCTGAGCTGTTATACTTGATCGTGGCGTAGTCCCAATCCGTTGGGCCTATTTCGCTGCGACCTGTAACATAGACGTCTCCCAAGGGATTAACAGTGATGTCGAAGGCCAAGTCTTCCCCATCTACGGGACCATTGTACCTCGCGACCCACTGCTCGACTCCTGAACTGTTATACTTGACCGTTGCATAATCATTACCTGTCCCACTCCCTTGGCTGTATCCTGTAATATAAACATTTCCTGATGGGTCGAGTGAAATAGAGCACGCCTTGTCATCACTGTTCGCCGGACCATTATACCTCGCAGTCCAAATCTCACCTGAGCTATTAAACTTGACGGTAAAATAGTCGTATCCAGTACCGTCCCTGTAAGTGCAACCCGTCAAATAAATATTTCCTGATGCGTCTATAGCAATGTCATTACTCTGTTCATAGCCGGTAGTCCCAGATGATGACGCCCATTGCTGTATGCCCCCGTTGTTGTATTTAATCGTAACAAAATCAAACGTTCTTGAAGGCGCTATAATGCCCGTACCGGTAACATAAATGTTGCCTGACGAATCAACAGCTATCGCACTCGCATAATCATCTTCATTTAAAGGTCCATCGAACCTCGAAACCCATTGTTCAGCTCCAGAACTATTATACTTGATCGTTGCATAATCAAAACTATTCCCTACGCTTGAACCTGTAATATATACATAGCCCAATGAATCAACAGCAATAGCCTCACCCCAATCATAGTTGTTCGCGGGACCATTGTACCTCGCCACCCATTGTTCGATTCCAGAACTGTTGTACTTTACAGTAGCGTAGTCGTCCAATGTTCCGCTCCCAACACTTTTACCAGTGACATAAACATTCCCCCACGAATCTACAGCAATATCCGAAGCCATGTCATCGCCGTTTCCTAGGCCATTGTATCTTGCGACCCACTGCTGTACTCCGGCATTATCGTATTTGATTGTAGCGTAGTCTCTGCCGGTTCCGCTCCCAATACTGTAGCCTGTAACATACACATTCCCTAATGCATCAACTGCAGCGGCTGTAACAACGTCATATTCATCTCCTGATCCATTATACCTTGCCACCCAATCCGCAATGGTCATGCTCAAGGCCTTTGTAGCTGTCTGTAAGGATGCATCCTTGGCCTGGACAATAAAGCTAAAATAACCTGATACAGTTGGAGTTCCACTAATTTGTCCTGTGCCAGAATTCAGACTAAGGCCGCTGGGGAGCGAACCCGATAAAACGCTCCAGGTGACAGGTGGTACACCTCCTGCAAACTGTAAAGTGGTGTTATAAGCTGTGTTCTTGATCCCGTCGAAAACTGCAACTGTCGTAATCACCAGAACAGGAGCAAGATTAAACGTGGCCGTCAGGTTCTTGTTTCCATCCATTGTGATCGTCACAGGGTTGTCGCTCTCATGGCCCGCGGGTACATCCCCGCTCCATCCGGCAAACATTGATCCGGGGGCCCATGCCGCTGTCAACTGAACTGAGGTGCTCGCACTATAAGCCTCACTGCAGTCCAGGCCACAATCAACACCGGCCGGACTGCTCGTCACCGTCCCTGTGCCCGTCCCTGCTTTGGAGATTGTTAAATTAAAGATTGCTGCTCCGAAATTGTAATCTTGACTGGTTTGAGGTGAACCTACCTCAGCATAGCTTCTGCTGGTGGGAGAGAAGGTATGCCCTGCCTTGAAGGGAGTGACGGTTCCAGACCAGCCTTCGGGAACCTGGTCGGAATAATAACCTGAATCGTCGGTCACAGGTGTATTGGGCAGGCCGCGCATGACGACGCCACCGAGAGGATAGCCCGTGAACTCGTCATAGACGGTACCGGAGATGGTGTAATAGGCCTTGGTGTTTATATTGACTATGATTATGAAGTCTCTGAGTGCCGTGTTGCCAATCTTATCGTTTACCCGGGCCCTGAATAGATAACTGGTTGGATAATCCTGTCCCTCTTCCTGGAGTATTTTGCCGCTTATCACGCCCGTGCTGTCGAGGCTCAATCCGGGCGGAAGCGAGCCGCCAGCCAGGCTCCATGTCCGCGGCCAGACGCCGCCCGCCGCTTCCAGTGTCGCGCCATACCAGTAGTTAAGAACTCCGCTCGGAAGCGATGTGGTGGTAATAGTTAAAGCATCGGGCTCTGAATCTGAATCTATGTAAATGCTGAATGCCTGGGTATCGAAATCGCCTGCACTATCATCAACCCTGACAATGAAGTCATATTTGCCGGCTGTGGTTGGCGTTCCGTAGATTTCACCCGAAGAACCGTCCAAATTCAAGCCCGGAGGCAATTCACCAGTGGTCAGTGCCCATCCATAGGGAGTCTTTCCTCCATCTGCCAGAAGAGTTGCCGAGTAAGGAATGCCCACCACCCCATCGGGCAGGTAGCTGGTGCTGATTATAAGCTTGGTGGCGGTGGCCGGATAAGTTAGCTCCTCTTCCGGCATTGTTTTGGCATCTTGCGTATTGTAAGCATGGGAAGTGACAGCAAATCCAAGGCTTTCAGCAAAGGCTTCGGCACTGAAAACCTGACCCGTGGTCATAATTCTGAACTGACCCTGGGTGGTCTCGGGTTCAAAATCTATGACCCGCAGGATAACTTCAACTTCCTCGCCGGGTGGAACGGCAAAGGTGGCGTTATCCAGACCGCCGTTCCTAATATTGGGGTTCCGAATATTAGGATTAACTATATTGGGGTTGCGGATGTTGGGGTTGGTGACGTTCAGAATGAGCTGGTGGTGGCGTTCAACTTTTAGTTCGCAGGCTGAACCTGTCTGATTATAGTAATCGGCTGAAGGGGTATAGTGAACCCGGTAGACAAGAAGCTGGGCATAGACTTCATCCGGCAGGGCCTCTTTGGAGTAAGTCTTAAGTGTATAAGTTGAGGAGGTGTTGCCCTCATTTTTTACCGTAAACACGACGTCCGAAACCTGGGCCCCATCAAAATCCTCTTCAGTGTAGTTGCGGATGTTTGGGTTAACTATGTTGGGATTGACAATATTTGGGTTTCTGATGTTTGGATTTACGATGTTCGGGTTCCGGATATTAGGATTGACGATATTGAGATTGCGAATGTTGGGATTGACGATGTTGGGGTTAATCTCGTCCCAGTTCCGGATATTGGGATTGCGAATGTTGGGATTGACGATGTTCGGGTTGAGCTCATCCCAGTTAACGATATTCGGATTCCGGATATTAGGATTATGGTATTCGTCAGAAGGCGCGTAAACGGGGCTACTGGGATCGGGATTCAAGACAACTGATCCGCTCAGGCCACCCGAAACTGGCTCTCCGCCCAGCCCATCAATCTCCACCACATCCACCTGAACAGAAGCCTTCTCATCGCTGGAGCGGACAAAAACGGTCCGGGCCACCGTAGAATAGGGCGCGATCATTACATCCAGTTCTTCCAGGTTTTCAAGCTCTTCGAACGAGCCATCAATCCAGGGAATTGCGCCTTCTGCATCAGAATCCACAATGGTCAATCTAAAAGTCTTTATGTCGGCGCCGGGGTTCTGCACAAAGACAACAAAAGCCCTAGGAATCAAGCCATTGTCTGTATCATAATAGTGGCCAAGGTCTCCCAGGGTTTTGCTGCTGCTTGGCGAGGCTGCCAGTACCCCTTGAACCAGGCTGGAGGTATAAATATTCTGGTTGCGCATGCCCGCAGTTGAAGGAGAACTGGAGCTGCAGGCCACAGAACCAAACCCCGGCTGGTCAGAAGCCGGAGGAGTATAGTTAGTCCACTTGCCGTCAGCCGGCGGCCTGACGTCACGGTTATCTGTCCAGACAGCGTGAAATACCGCGTTGGGTGAAGGCTCGGTGTTGAATTTCCAGCCGTTCGGGCCGAGTACGAACTGGGGAGAGGGCGCTACCTCAATGTAGTCGCCATGGAATGGTGTGGTTCCTCCCTTAAACATTTCAAAATTGGGCGGGTTAAACTGCTCCTGCTCGAGTTCCGTGTCCGAACCGGGTTTCAGGGCCCAGAGGTATTTGGATACCTGGACAGACGGTTGAAAAACCGGATTCAAGCCCGGATTAGCCTGGGCGCAGCGGACGTCGGTTGTATGGCGAATGGGCATGTTATCGCTGATCCAGTTGCCGTGGCCATACTCCATTCCACACTCATCCACACGCTGGTCATACCAGACCAGAACTAACTTGCCCTGGGCGAAAGTCAGGTGGGGCATGAACTGGTGCCCCTGGAAACTATAACTATCAGCTTCATTAATCACGGGCCTGGGTGTTGTCCAACCCGACCCGCCCTGGGAAGTTGACATGACTATGCGGGCTTCTCCGGTCGGACCCCAGCCCCTTTCTGTCCAGGCAACATAGACAATCCCGTTATTGTCTACTGCCATGGTGGGGTAGCTATTAGTGCGGAAAGAAGGTCCGGCCGGGTCGCTGATATTATCTCCGCCGGCATCAGTGGCCGGCTGGTCAAAAGGATTTATGTTGGCAATGACCACGGGGGCACTGAAAGTCTGCCCGAAATCATTGGACTTGACCACAACAATAGAGTTTGACTGGCTGGGATGGAGAAAGCGCCTGAAAGCCACGTAAACTGCTCCTGTGTTAGGATCGATGGCGATGGTGGCGCCCTGAATGATGTGCTGGCTTTCGCTAATCTTGATAGCAGAACCCCAGGTAGTGCCACAATCGGTTGACCGTCTGAACATTATACGACTGCGGACATTTAGGTCAGTCTTGCCGAGAAAGACGGTATAGGCGGCGTAGACATTACTGCGCGGAATATTCTGACCATCAATGGAGATGGTTCCAGAACCTCTGGGCATATCGACGGCTATCCTGGGCATATCGATGAACTGACCGCTGGTGCCGGTGTCAATTATTTTTGTATCCAGATACTTGATAGGGTCTCCACCCTCGAGATTATTGTTATCAATAAAGCGAGCCACGAAAAGCGAGCCCCCACCCATGGTCTGGGCCCTGTTAAAGGCCATGCCACTGTAATAGAAAAGACCGTTAGTCCCGGCCCTGACGATGGGGTCCGCAGCTGTTGTGAATTGCTTCAGCGGCGAAGCCATCCCTTCGGCCGAGGTATCCTGAGGGAACCCGGGAAGCAGGGATGTGATCCAGGATTCTCCACCGTCAAAGGATTTGTATATTCCCAGCCAGGCGTCACCGGCCATGGCCCCCTGAACTTTTCCGGGCAGTTCTCCCTCGGAAAAGGGAATATCGACGGTGCGGTAATCATTAGCTCCAGCCAGAAGGTGAAGCGGATTCCTTGTGGAAACAGCTATGGACGGCTCATTCTGACGCTGCAGCCAGGGATCGCCGTAAGGCAGCGTTGTCCCCGATACCATGTTGACATTCCGCCCCGGTTCCAACTGGGTTTCTGACTGTTGCTCTTCCCGTAACTGGGAATGACTGGAAACCCCAATTAGGATGGCTGCCAGCAAATAAAGAAAGACCAACCCCGGAAGATGATGCTTAGACATCTTGACCTCCCCTTCGCTAAATCCGGAGATCCGAATCCAGAAAAGAGAGGTCCTACCAAACGGGATGAAGAGCGGTTAGAAAACCATTGAGCGAATTAATGAAAAAATATTCTCTCTTGGTATGAGAATACGAGTTTCTGTTGGCGGCGAGAGTTTGCCCCCTCCTTATCCAAATCATTCACACCCCCAGACCCAGCGAAATCCCCTTCTCAGAGCAAAAATATCATAATCGAGCTATTCTTTAGTTGTCAAGAATTTTTTTCTGAAATCTTTCGGTCTGTAGGCCTCTATCTTATTTATAATCAGTAGGTTGGATTGCGCAAATGAATATTGGTTTGCCAGCTGATATCAGTTCTAGAGTACTGGGTGGTACTTGGCCGCTACGTGAATCCTTTTATGCAAACTTCCTGATGCCCAAGTATTCAGAAAAAAACATGTTGACTTTAAGTCTTGGGGCGAAAAAAATAGGAACTGAAAACGGAGAAATGCTGATGGAAAAAATGAGAAGCCGGTTCCCGGCAATGATTCTGGTTTTAATTCTGATTTCCGGCGTTCTCTGTTTCAGTTGCCGGAAGGCAGAGATGAAGTATGACCTGGTTATAAAGAACGGCCT
The DNA here is from genome assembly GCA_013178315.1 of Candidatus Aminicenantota bacterium. Taxonomy (GTDB): domain Bacteria; phylum Acidobacteriota; class Aminicenantia; order Aminicenantales; family Saccharicenantaceae; genus Saccharicenans. Next base: position 8,142 of record JABLWX010000015.1, on the reverse strand, counting down.
GGTCTTCGACGGCAGCGGCAATCCCTGGTTTCGGGCCGATATCGGGATAAAGGGCAAGAGAATTGCCGCTATCAGAAACCGGATCGAAGCCAGCGAGGCGGCTAAGGTAATAGAGGCGGAAGGGCTGGCGGTAAGCCCGGGCTTCATCGATATTCACACCCACGCCGATCGCGACCTTCTGGAGATACCCGGCTGCGAGAATTACGTTTCCCAGGGAGTGACCACTCTCGTCGGCGGAAATTGTGGCGACCATGATTTTCCGCTGGCCGAATTGTTCGCGGCCATCGAGAAAAAGGGTATAGCCTGCAACTTTGCTTCCCTGGCCGGTCATAATACCATCCGGCGCCAGGTCATGGGCATGAAAATGGAGGCCCCCTCGGCCGAGGAAATGACCCGGATGAAAGATCTGCTGCGGCAGGAAATGAAGGCAGGAGCCATCGGCCTTTCGACGGGGCTGGCCTACCTGCCCGGGACCTATTCCAGGACCGAAGAGCTGGTGGAGCTGGCTTCGGTGTTAAGCGAGTCGGGCGGCTTTTATGCTTCCCATATCAGGAATCAGGGCAAAAGAATTACCGAAGCCATCGAGGAAGCCATAACCATCGGCGAGAAGAATGGGATTCAGGTCCAGATATCCCACATTAAACTGGCTGACGAAGATGTCTGGAACCAGCTGGAAAGAATCACCGCCCCGGTGGTGGCGGCCCGGGCCAGGGGAGTGGAAGTGACTCTTGACCAATATCCCTACACCGCCACCAGTTCCGGTTTTACCAGCAGCCTGCCCCAGGATGTTTTTGAGGGCGGTCGAGAGAAGTTTTTGGAGAGGCTGCAGAACCCGGAAATATATGCCAGGGTCAAGCAGGCGGTCATCAGGAACCGGCTGACTTCAAACCGGGGCATAGATAAACTGGAAACCATATACATAGCCAGCAGCCGGAAATTCCCCGCCTACGAAGGCAAGAACCTGAAGCAGATTCTGGAATTGCAGGGCAAGCCGACCACCGTGGACAACGGGGCGGACCTGATTATTGACCTGGTTAAAGAAGGCGATGTCTCGGCCATCTTTTTTCAGATGGACGAAAGGGATGTGGAAGAGTTGATGAAACTCCCTTATGTGATGATCGGCTCTGACGGTGGCCTGCAGGTGGCCGGGCAGGGGAGCCCGCATCCCAGGAGTTACGGCACCTTTACCCGGGTTCTGGGTGAATATGTCAGGGCAAGAAAAATAATCGGCCTGGAAGAAGCCATCAGGAAGATGACCTCGCTGCCGGCCCAAACCATGAGGCTTAAAGATCGGGGGCTGATCAGGGAAGGTTATTACGCCGACCTGACCATCTTTGACCCGGCGGAAGTTAAAGATGTGGCCACTTTTTCCGGGCCCCATCAACACAGCCGGGGCATAATTCAGGTTCTGGTTAACGGTCAGCCGGTGCTGGAAAGGGGAAATTTTACCGGGGCCAGGCCGGGGATGATAATTCGCGGTCCAGCCTTTGAAAAAAAATAAATTATTTTGGCTGCGAGTATTGATTTTTGAGCTGAGGGTGCTAATATTTAGAGCTAAAAATGAGATATTACCTTTCGCTCGGCAGTAACCTCGGCCACCGGTCCCGCCACCTGGCCCAGGCTCGCACTCTGCTGCAGAAAGCCGGGGTCAGGATAATCAGGCAATCGTCTGTCTACGAGACTGAGCCGGTTGATTACCTGGACCAGCCCTGGTTCTACAACCAGGTGCTGGAGGTGGAAGCTTCGAAAAGCCCGATAGCCCTGCTCTACCTGGTCAAGGACATCGAACTTAAGATGAAGCGCCGGCCCTCGGTGGATAAAGGCCCCAGGGTGATTGACATCGACATCCTGCTGGCCGAAAAGACCGTGGTCCAGACCAGCAAGCTGGTGGTGCCCCATCCCAGGATGAGTTTCAGGAATTTTGTCATGGTTCCGCTGGCCGAAATTGCTCCCGATTTTGTGCATCCCCTGTTTCACCTGCCGGTTTCGGTACTGGCCGGCATGACCGGTGATCCTTCGCGGGTCCGCAAGGTGGAAGAAACCCATCAGGCCCAGGCCGTCTGATAGGACGGCTCCTGCTGCTACCATCAAACCTTCGCCACACTCCAATCCGAAAAAGACTATTACAGGGGAATTTGGCCGGCGACATAAAATAAAATTGAGCGAGTTGAAAAATAATCTAAAAGACTTAGAGGTTCCGGGAAAAGATTTCCTGCTGGAACTTTTATTTTCGCAACAAACTATTTATTTCATAGACCCCTATTTCATACAGACAGATAAACTCGCCTTAATACTTTCTGACCGGCTTTCCCAGCCAGGGTTATTTTATTGTTCCATAAAAAATTGAATTGAAAAGCAGCTTGAAGGTGCCGCGCGACTGGGCCCGGAACTGGACCGGAAAGCCCAGGAGAATCAACCGCCCCTTTTCCTGGGGTACCTCGACGATGGCCGCCTTCTGCTGGATAAGCTTCTCTCCGTATATCCAGCCACTGAGCAGCAGGTTGTCAGCTGCATACCTGGCTATTATCCTTGGAGAATTTTTCTGGTCGAACGAGGGAAAGACATCAAAAGCGCAACTTTCGGCAAAGACCAGCGGTTGAAGGCCATCCATTCCGTAGGCCACGGGATGAGAACGGTCAAACTCGGCCAGGAGAATCGAGCCGGAGCAGTTGAATTCGTCTCTTTTGGCTTTCTCCAGGATGTTCCTCACGGCCGGCTTGAATTCGCCGGTGGCCAGGTTGCAGGAAGTATTCAGGAAGACCAGGGTTCCGCCCTGCCTGACAAATTCTTTCAGGTTGTTGACTCCCCGGGTCGTCAGTCCGCCAACATAATCGGGTGGCATGTCGCCCTTGCGGTAACCGTTGAGCAGCAGTTCCGGCGAGTAATGGTCGGGGATGACTATGGTATCGTACTGGGCGGCCAGGTTTCCGGCCCTGATGTCAGCATCGTGCAGGTTCTTATAGGAAAATTCGTGTTCATCCAGGACAAACCTGGTCCAGCCTTCATCTTCCACCGCCACCCAGGACTGGTAGACTCCAAGCCGGGGAGCCCGAACTTCGGCCGCCTCAGCCATCGGTCGGGAAGCGCAGGCCTGAATCTTAAGGCCCAGTTCCCGGGCCAGTTTTTCCATGAAGTCACGGCCGACGGAACTGGCAATTATAGTTCCCTCCGGATAATTCTGCCCCTCGTAGTTAAAGCTCTTTTTGGCCCAGGCGATTTTTCCTTTCTGTTTCAAGATACGGTTCATGGCAGTGAAGGAAGCGTTCTGCCCGTGGTCTATCAGGAAGGCCGCGGTTCCTGAGCCTTCCACTTTTCCTGCGGGCGGAGTAACTTCAGGCAACCGGTTCATCTTAACTGTGACCGGACTGCCGGCCGCCTGGACCTTGAGGTTGAACTGGTAGGAGAGAGTCCAGCCCATCATGTCGTAGGCTTCAAGCGGCGAACCTTCAATTTTCCTGGACTGGACCAGTCCCTGCCACAGGTCCGGGTATTTTCTCAGGTCGGGGTAACGCTGCTCTTCCAGCATGTTCTTGGCAAACAGGGCAAAGGGCTGGCTCATCGGTATGACCAGCGTCCCCTTCGGGTAGGCTATACCATCGCAGGAAAAATCTTCCTGGGCCTCATAAACCTCTATGCCCAGGAGAATCATCCGGTTCATCAGCAGCGCTAAATTACCAGGGTCGCCCTGGGCCCGGGGTATGATCCAGGCATAGGGAGGTTCTTTCTGAAACCTGGCCATGACCTCGCTGGCCATTTTGTACTTGTTGAAAAGCAGTTCCTGGCGGTATTTGGCGGCCACCTCCAGGACAGCTTTGGAAGCGGTCAGGCAGTAATCGACTGCATCCCGCAGCCGCCACCAGCCGCCTTTCCAGGGGCTGGGATAGAAGGCTGACATGGTCAGGTCCTGGTATTCGGCCGGGAAATCCCTGACCGTGTAAAACCTGGGCGTGGCATAGCGGTACAGGGCGGTCTCGGTTAGTATGGAAATGATGTTGTGGGAGTCGACCACCTGGGTCACGTAGCCGGGATACCAGGTGTCAAAAAATATCCGGGAAATGGCTCCCTCCTTTCCCTCGGAATCAAAGGCTGCGCCCATGGCCGAGCCGATGAGATTCTGCCAGCGGACTATCAGCGGGTGGACGTTGGGGTTGGTCGGTTCGGAGTTGGGTGGAATCCAGATGCGGGCCGGGAAGGGAGCTGTCTGGTGATGATTATAAAGAATGACCGGGTACCACTCCTGGTTGACCAGCCGGCTGAGGTGCCTGGTTTCTTTCAGGTTGGCCAGGTAGGAATCGCGGTTGTTATCGTGCCCGGCATAATAATGATAGAGGTAGGGCAGGGGAGAGACCTCAAACGGCGTGCCCACGTTTTTGTGGTACCACTCGGCCAGCATGTTCATGCCGTCCGGGTTGGCAAACACCAGGAGACAGATGACTTCATCCAGGATTTTCAGGGTCTTTTCATCCCGGGCCGAGACCAGGTCGTAGGCCAACTGCACCAGGTGCTGGGCCGGGGCGCATTCGGAAGCATGCAGGCCGCCGTCGATGTAGACCACGGCTTTTCCTTCCCGGGACAGCCTGGCCGCTTCTTCCGGGCCAAGGCCCCGGGCCAGCGATATCTTCTTCATGATGTCCCGGTATTTTTCCAGTTCAGCCAGGTTCCCGGGGGAAGAAATGACCGCATAATACATGGGCAGTCCGAGCGTGGTCTTGCCCATTTCCTGGAGCCTGATACGGTCCGAGACTGAGGCCACCTTTTTCAGGTAATCGATGGCCTGGTCGTAGGTGATGAGATGGTAATCGGCCCCGACCTTGAACCCCAGGATTTCTTCTGGTGATGGGATCACCTGGGAATGAACCGGGTCGGGAAAGACCAGGAAAACGACGGATAAGAATAAGGCGATTGAAATAAGGCGGTGTCTGAGCATCATCTATCTCCTGAAAAATTTATTCGAAGGCATTGACCAGGTGTTCAATTACGGGTGGCTGCCCGTCCGAAAAGAGGATGCTGATGACGTCGAAGCGGCAATCGATATTGTTGAGCTGGTTCAGGTAGAGATAACCCTCGGCCGCTCTCCTCAGGTGGGCTTTTTTGCGTTCGGTGATGGCCTCTTCCGGGCAGCCGAAGTCGCCCGAGCTCCGGGTCTTGACCTCGATGAAGACCAGGTAGTGGCCGTCGCGGGCCACCAGGTCAATTTCGGTGTGATGGAATTGGAAATGCCGGTCCAGGATGCGGAACCCTTTTTTCTCGAGGTACTCGGCGGCAATTTCTTCACCCCAGCGACCGAACGGGAGTGAACCTACTTTATCCTTTTCCACCTGACGCCTTCTTTAGTATCTTCCAGTATTATTCCCCGCTGGCGCAGCTCTTCCCGGATGGCGTCAGCCAGGGCAAAATTCTTTTCCTTCCTGGCCTTCTGCCTCAGCTCGATTTTTTCCAGAAGCTCCGGCGGCAGAGCTTCCTCTTTTCTCTCCGGCAGGATGGCCAGCACCCGGTCCAGCTCCTCCACCGTCCGCAGGATCTTAGCGGCATCTTCCTTCTTGAGGAGGTCGCGGGACAGCCTGGAGTTTATTTCCCTTATAAAATCAAACAGCACGGCCAGGGCAGCCGATATATTGAGATCATCGGCCAGACTTTCCTTGAAATCAACCAGCACTTTCTCGGCCAGTGCCTCCACTTCCGGTTCGGAGCCCGGGGCGAAGGTGCGGTGTTCCAGTTCGTAGACGAAATCCAGGACTCTCTGCCGCGAGGCCCGGGCCTGCTCCAGGCTGTCGAAGGTAAAGTTGAGCATCTTGCGATAATGGGTGGAGAGCAGGAAGAAGCGCAGGTCAACCGGGTTCAGCCCGCGGGCCAGCAGGTCGCGCAGGGTGTAAAAATTGCCCTTGGACTTGGACATTTTTTCCCCGTCCACCACCAGGTGGTGGCAGTGCAGCCAGTAATTGACAAATTTCTGCCCGTAGTAAGCTTCGGATTGGGCTATCTCGTTCTCGTGGTGGGGGAAAATATTGTCTATGCCGCCACAGTGGATGTCGATACTGGGCCCGAGGTAGCGGGTGCTCATGGCCGAGCATTCTATGTGCCAGCCCGGTCGACCGGCACCCAGCTCGGTTTCCCAGAAAGGCTCACCCTCCTTGGCTTTCTTCCACAGGGCAAAGTCATGGACGCTTTCCTTTTCGTACTCGTCGCTGTCGACCCTGGCCCCGGCTTTAAGCTCGGCCAGGTCGATTTTGGCCAGGCGACCGTAGGCCGGGAATTTCTGGATGCTGAAGTAAACAGAACCTTCCTTGTAATAAGCATAGCCCTTGTCCAGCAATCCCCTGACCATCCTGACCATGTCGGAGATATGCTCGGTGGCCCGGGGGTAAATATCGGCCGGCATGATCCTGAGGGTCTTGAGGTCTTCGAAGAAGGCCTCGATATACCTGGCCGTGTACTCCTGGAGGGAAAGGCCCTGGCGCGCGGCTCCCTTGATGGTCTTATCGTCAACATCGGTTATGTTCATGACGTGGATGACCTTGAAACCGGCCAGAAGAAGAAATCTCTTCAGCAGGTCTTCAAAAATGTATGCCCGGTAATTGCCGATATGGGGATAGTCGTAGACCGTGGGACCGCAGGTATAGAGGCGAACTTCGCCTTCCTTGATTGGCCTGAATTCCTCCAGGGAGCCGGAAAGCGTGTTGAAGAAGCGAATCATCCTGTCTATTATGTCCAAACCATGGTGGGGCGTCAATAGGCAGAAAACAGGAGCTGATCGGTCTTACATATAGACGGGTTGGTTTGACCTTGTTTCTCAAAATATGACATAATAATTGCCTGATAATACCTGCACAAAGGATTCATAATGAAAATTAATATTGGCATCAGACGCGAAGACATCAGCCGCTGGGAAAGGCGGGTTCCGTTGATCCCCTCGCACCTGCGTGAACTGCAGGAGAGGTACCCTCTTCAATTCTATGTCCAACCCTCTGACATCAGGGTTTTTCCCGACGGAGAATACCGGTCGGCTGGAGCTTTAGTCCAGGAAGACCTCTGTCCCAGCCGGGTGGTGCTGGCCATCAAGGAAATTCCCCTCCAACTATTCGAGCCGGGCAAGGTTTACGTTTTTTTCTCCCATACGATTAAGGGCCAGGCTCACAACATGCCCATGCTCCGGAAGATAATGGAACTGGGCTGCACCCTGATTGATTACGAGAAGATGACCGATGACCGGGGCCGCCGGGTCCTGTTTTTCGGGAACTATGCCGGCCATGCCGGGATGGTTGACTCCCTGTGGGCCTATGGTCAGAGAATGAAGCTTCTGGGATTGAAGACCCCCTTCGAGAGGATAAAGCAGGCTGTTCACTATGCCAGCCTGACTGAAGTTAAGGAAGAGGTCAGGGCTGTTGGCCAGGAAATAGTGGACAGGGGCCTGCCGGCCGAGATTAGCCCTTTTATCTGCGGCTTTTTTGGTTATGGTCATGTATCCCAGGGTGCCCAGGAAGTGTATGACCTGCTGCCGGCGGTGGAAATCAAGCCCTCCGAACTGGCCGAAACGGTGGAAAAAGGTTATTTCTCACCCCACCGGGTCTATAAGGTCGTCTTCAAGGAAGAGGATATGGTCAGACCGAAGGGAGCTCAGCCTTTTGACCTTCAGGATTATTACCAAAACCCCGATAAGTATTACCCGGTTTCCGAAGAGTACCTGCCTTACCTTAATATCCTTATAAACGGCATTTTCTGGACTCCAAAATATCCTCGCTTTGTAACCAGGAAATTCCTGCAGAAACTATATGGGACCAAAGACCAGCCCAGGTTGCAGGTCATAGGGGATATTACCTGTGATATCAACGGTTCTATTGAAAGCACCGTCCGGCCTACGGATTCTGAAAAGCCCGTTTATGTTTATGACCCGGCCACGGGAGAATCCAGGGACGGCTTCCAGGGAGCCGGGCCGGTGGTCCTGGCCGTTTATAATCTTCCTGCCGAGCTTCCGATCGAATCTTCTACCTATTTCAGCCAGGGTTTAAAAAAGTACGTTCCGGACCTGGCCCTGGCCGATTATAACCGCGCTTTTGACCGGCTGGAGCTCGACCCTGTCCTGAAAAGAGCCATAATTGTTTATAACGGCGAGCTCACCCCGGATTTCCGTTATCTGGAAAACTA
>JABLWX010000149.1 GCA_013178315.1 Candidatus Aminicenantota bacterium | reverse complement strand
TAGGAAGCCACCGTTCGCTCGATTAGGTAAAGGACGGCCGGCAAGTTCTCCCGGAAGATCGGTTCTATGTCGCTTTCTGAATTGAGGAAGCCTCCCTGGACGAGGTCCACCGGGGGAAGTTCTATGGTGAAGGCGGGTATCCGGAAAAAGCCGTAGGCCCAGTCGGCAAAGTCGCCGTTGGTCAGGTAGAGAGAAGCCGCGGCCCGGCCGGTCTGGTAAACCCGGCCGTTTACCTGGGATATCAACCCGGCCATGTCTTGGGCCAGGCCCTGAAGCAGGGATTCGTCCTCCGGGGGCTGGTCGAGGTAGCCCCAGGGATAGAGGATGCTCTGGGAAAAACTGTGGTAAGAAATGGCGGCTGATATCCTCTGGTTCTGGAAAAGCTTTCTGATGGCTTCGGTTTCTGGCTCGGAAAAAGGACCCGTTCCTCGAAAAACGGCCGAGGAGGGCTCGGGACTCGAACCGACATCATCATGGGCCCATTCATAGGAATAATTCCGGTTGAGGTCCACTCCGTAAGAACCGTCCTGGTTCAGGCGTCTATTCTTTCTCCACAGCCGGTAATTAAGTATTGAGTATTCCAGTCCGTCGGGGTTGACCAGGGGTATGATCCAGACCTCGGCCGAATTGACCAGGGCCCTGACCCGGTCCTCCCGGCTGTAATTTTCCAGAAGGTAACGGCCGATGAGCAGCGGCACCTCCACAGAAATCCATTCCCGGGCATGGTGGCCGCCCAGGAGAGCTATTCCCGGTTCATCTTCACTCAGGCCGGGATTGTCGCTGATCTTGAGGGCGTAAATATTTCTGTTTTCCAGGCTCTGGCCGGGTACATAAAGCCTGGCCAGGGTCGGGTAGGAAGCAGCCAGGGACTTGAGCTCGGCGGCCATTTCCCGGTACGAATGGTAGGCTCCATTAAGTCCACCCGTCCCGTCTGCCTGAAGACGCAGGTATTTTTCACCTTTCTGTTGGAAGCGCCCGGTCTCAAGGGTAAACACATAGCCCGCTTCCTGGATGGAGTCGAGGTATTTTCTTTCTACCAGGAAATAAACTTTCAGGCCATCGTCCAGAAGCGGGTCAAGGGGGAAATTGAGCCTTAAAGTTCTCAAGTCCTGGCCTGAGTCAAGGGCAATGACCTCCAGGCTTCCGTTTTCTTTTTCAGAAAGCTGGGCGGGCCAGAGGCCGTACAGCGTGGCTGACAGAAGAATCAGGATGATAATAACCGGGGTGATTTTGATTTTTTTCATTTTATTTTCCTGGAATTCTTCTTCAGATCAGGGTGAAAGTCCAGGGTTATGGCTAATGTGTGCCTCTTCAGGGCATGACCTGAACCGCTTTCCATTCCCAGGGCGGCGGAGAAGCTTAAACCGAGTAGTTCATTTTTCAAGCCCGAGCCAAAAGTCAGGAAATAATAGGTCGACCTGACCTCCAGGTCGGGCTGGGGATCGACCGCCAGGCCCAGATAGTATGGCGAGGCCCAGGTCCGCCCCAGGAACCTGAACCTGGTCCGGTATTCCAGGCCGGCTCCGATTCTGACCGTATTGCGAAAGTTTCGGGGCTGGTCTTCCCCGAAATAAGAAAAGCGGTAGCGCTTCCAGCCAAAGTAGAGGATATCCAGGTAAGCATCCAGATGTTGAGTGATGACCAGCTTGCCCCCGAAGCCCGCGATCAGCGGTCTTTTTATCCGGTCAGAGGCCTGGCTCCTGGTCTCAATTTCGGTCAGGGGAGTAATATAGGTAAGGCTGCTCTCTCCTTTAACTTTACGGATGTAAGGTGGGCTCAGGCTCAACCCCAGGGACAGGCGGTTACTGATTTCATAGCCCAGCCCGGCCACCACTCTGAAACCTGTAATCTTCTGGTATCGATAGTCGAGCAACTGAATCTCTTCCTGGGTCCAGAATTCATCCAGGCTCCTTTCGAGGTACCCCCGCTCGTAGATGAGACTGGCTCCGAGGCTCAGCCTCTGGTTTAACCTGCCGGCCAGGCCGATGGCATATCCGGAGAGGTGTCCCACCTGCCAGATCTGCATCTGGTTATAGACTACCTGGTTATAAACATAACGATATTCGAGTCCGGGTCTTCCGTAGTTCTCGGTCAGAGCCGCCCCCAGTCCGATCGTCCAGCGGCCTGACCGCCAGGATAGTCCAAGGTGGTCCAGCTGCCAGGTTCTGGCGGTCAGGTTGCCCCGGGTGGAAATTACTCCGGTATTGACCAGCCAGTAGCTGAAGAGCTGGGTCTGATTGAAGCTGGAGCTCAGGCTGAAGGTAAGGGGTGGCAGCTGGGTAAGAAGAGCTGGGTTGGAATAGATGACTTCTCCCGAAGTAATCCTGGCGAGCCGGCAGAAACCTGAACCCAGGCCAGCCGCGGTCTCGGGACCGAGAATATTCCAGCTGCCCAGGGGCGCTTCTTCCGTGTATTGGCCCGGACCGGTCTGGGCTATGAGTGTTGGAATAACAGAAGAACAGATAATGATGGTAAGCAGGAATCTGAGAGTCCAATTCCTCATATCAAAATGCCAGGACAGCCCCATTTTACAACCCCCGGCTTTATTTTTGAAAGCGAAATGGGTATGATAGAAAATCATCAGGAGCGAGTTCATGGTTAAGAAGGACAGAAAAATTAGGATCAGAAGTATGGGGATTTATCTCCCCGAAAAGGTCCTGACCAACCTTGACCTGGAAAAAATGGTGGAGACTTCAGACGAATGGATTACCACCCGGACCGGGATCATGGAGAGAAGGATAGCAGCCGAGGAA
>JABLWX010000148.1 GCA_013178315.1 Candidatus Aminicenantota bacterium | reverse complement strand
AAACCGTTTTATGTCAGAAGGCCTCAGGTGCTGTGCATGTTCTATTCTCCACCTTCTGTCCCTGGGGCCGTTAATCTTATTAATTTCAGAGAATATATCCAGGATGATGGCGTTTGCCCGATCTCCAATAGCATGAATGGCAACCTGCATGTTGTTGCTGTCGGCTTCTTTTAGCCTTTGATTCATAATTCCTTCAGGAAACATCTGGGTAGCCAGTAAACCAACGCTCGATGGATTGTCAGAGTAAGGCTCAAAGAAATAGGCGGTGCTGGCCCCAACTCCGCCGTCCACAAACCCTTTCAGGCCTCCGATCGTCAAGAATTCATCACCGACAGGAGTCTTGAACCTGAATTCTTTCATTAGGTTAATCTTGTCAATGGGGAGATAGAAATAGATTCGTACGGTTAGCTCGCCCCGTTTGTTGAGTTCTTGGTAAACTTCAAAGCTGCTGGCAAAGTTTGAGGCGTCGTTCATATCATTGACCGAAGTTACTCCCATTTCCCTGGCGTGTTGCAGAGCGGCAGATACCGCTCTAATCCTGGTCCTAAGGGAAGGCTCGGGCATCGTTCCCATCACCAGAGAAATAGCCGAATCTCTGAGAATTCCTGTCGGTTCCCCTGTATGCGGGTCTTTAAGAATTTCACCGCCTTCTGGAGACTGCGTATGCTTTGTAATGCCTGCCATCTTTAAGGCCAGGCTGTTGGCTAGTGCCATGTGCAGGTCATATCGCGTTACGCAGACTGGATTATCGGGAGTGATGGCGTCGATCCACTCCTTTCTGGGGAGCTCCGGTGGGGAGAACTGTTCGTGGTCCCAGTTTCCTTCGAGTATCCATTCTCCCGGTTCCAGTTCTTTTATTTTCTGTTCAAACCTTTTTATGAAATCATCCTTGCTGGTGACATCGCGCAGTTGAATACTGGTTAGAGAATTGCCGCCTTTCATAAAATGAGTGTGGCTGTCGATAAAACCGGGCAGGGCCAGAGCTCCTTGCAGGTCAATTCTCCTCGTGTCAGGTCCGATGAACGCTTTGATGTCCTTGGTGCGACCGACAGCAATTATTCGGCTATTTTCTATGGCCAGAGCTTCGGCCCAGGGTTGATTCTGGTCAACTGTCCAGATTTTTCCATTAATGAATACCAGATCGGCCATCTTACCTCCAGGTTTTGAGCAACTTATTATGCCCAAAAGTAAGGGAAATACCAAGAAAATTGAAGCTTTGATTGCTTTCATTTCGTCTCCTTTTCTATTATGCAATGTTTATTTAAGACTCCTGAAATCATCAAAGCCATTCAAAGCCTCATTTTCGGTTCAAATCCAATTATGAATGATAAACAATCAGGCAACTTGCCTTTCTTACTCTATCGTCTGGCCCGGATTGATAAACGGGCACCTTTTAATTCATTTAGTTTCTTCAGATAACAATCTTAAGGCTTAAATTAAAATAAGTATCGGGATTTGGCCGGGAGCCATCATCCGAGCTGTCATAGAGAACGTGTTTGAGGTTTGGTATGACAATCACCGCCGGAGATACTTCCCAGCCAAGGCCGGCGATCAGGAGGTTGGGTGCGGCTGAATTGCTGAGAGGAATATATGGTATTTCCGGTCCCCAGGGATTGGGCCTGGAAAGCCGGTCAAATCGCGCGATCAAGTTCAGTCGGGGAAGGAGCTTATAGATGACGAAGGCGGAAATCAGATGCCAGTCGGTGCACTCCAGTGGGGAATGTTGTTGCCTGTAAGCATAAAATAAGCCCACTCTTCCTGGCTTACCTTGAAGACCAACAAAAACCTGGTAGAGGCTAAGGCGGTTGGCCTGCTTATCCCGCTCAGAGTCGGCATAGATATCTATCCAGATGGCTCTTGATGGCTTGATAGTAAATTGAGCATAGAGTTTTTTTCCCTTATTGCTCTCTGACTTATAACCTTCGCCGTTACCGAACATCAACTTATATGAGATAGTCCCCGCTTTATTTAGCGGGCCACTCAGGGAGATTCCAAGGTCACGGGCGGATCCCATTTTTTGCAGGTCGCAGGGGGTCTTCTCCAGTGCCCTGTACTGCCAGAAAGGTTCAAGGCTTTCCCAGGTTGGAGTCGGTATAAGCCCGATCTGAACTCGTTGGCCGAGCACCGCCCAACCAAGGAAAGCATCTTTAATAAATGGAACCAGTAATGCGTCGGAGTTAAAGTCTCCGGCGGAACTGGTTTCGATTCGAAATCTAAAAAAAAGAGAAGGAGAGATAATCTGGTCATAGTAAAGGTTTATGCGACGAAACCAGAATCCATTGTTTCCCTGGAAAATGTCATTGCTGTGCCTGTATACAATGTAGTACTCGGAAAAGATTTCCCCATGGATGGCTGGTCTTACTTCTCCGGTTGCTGCGACGACAGCAAGGAATAACATTATCAAGAGCCAGGCAGGTGTTACATATAATCTGTTTTTGCGCGAAAATGAAGAAAGAAAAAGTGGCTCTTGTTTATTGGTCATAATAACTGTCTATGTTAGGCCAATGAATTATTAATTTCATAATATTATTAATATTATAATAATATCCAGAGCTTTGCTTTGTCAAGCAATTTTTTCATTATGATCAAGTCTGAATATGAGGAGGGGCGAAAATATAACTAAAAATCAGTTCCTTATTATTTCATGGGGCCAGAGCTTCGCCGGGTAGCGGCCGGACTCGATCAGCTGTCGGATGCCGGCCTGGACCCAGGGACGGTCTTCCTGGTAGGTCACCCCGTACCATTGGTCCTCGGTGGTCAGCACCCGGACCCGGGCCCTCTTCTCCCTGG
>JABLWX010000147.1 GCA_013178315.1 Candidatus Aminicenantota bacterium | reverse complement strand
TAACCAGGCTTCTGAACCGTCATCACCCGGGGCAAGCCCGAATAGTCAGCCAGGATTTCCGGCTCGGACCATCTCCGGTCCAGGAACTTGCGGATTTCATTCTCCTGGCCAGCCCCGAATTCAAATACCAGAAAACCCCCCGGCTTAAGACATGACCAGGACTGGGTGATCAGTTCTCGGATCACCTCCAGACCGGTTGGCCCGGCTACCAGGGCTGTCCGCGGTTCAAAATCCCGCACCGGCCGGTCGAGCTTTTTCCAGTCAGCTACGGAAACGTAGGGCGGGTTGCTTGCTATCACCTCAAATCTTTGCTTTCTCTCGATAAAATAATGGAGCAGGTCGCTTTGAACAAAGGAAATGTTACCGACGCCATTTTTTCTGGCGTTCCAGGCAGCCAGGGCCAGGACTCTTCTTGATATGTCCGAGGCCACTACTCTGGCCAGAGGTTTTTCTTTTCCCAGGGCCACGGCGATATTTCCGCAGCCGGTTCCCATGTCGAGCAGGTGCGGTCGCTCCGGCAGGGGCAGCGACAGGACTTTTTCCACCAGCAGTTCCGTCTCCGGCCTGGGTATCAACACCAGGCGGTTGACCCTGAAGGGCAGGCTCCAGAATTCTTTCCAGCCCAGGAGATAGGCCACCGGCCAGCCGCTCCGCCTTTTTCTGACCAGGGCGGACAGTCGTCTGACCAGGCCGGTGGGTACCGGAGAACTCAGGCGGCGGAAAAACTCAGATTCGTCCCAGCCGGCCGCTTTCTGGATCAACAGGCGGGCCTCAAGGAAGGGACAGGATGAAAAGGAAAGTCTGCCGGCAGTTTGCCGGAAAAGCTGGTCCAGGTTCTTATATCTCAACTTGTCGGTCCGGGGACAAGCCCGATTTATTTTCTTCGAGAGCCCTGGTCTGGAAGTGGATGACCAGTTTGTCAACGAGCTCATCGAGTTCACCGTCCATGATGCTTTCCACGTTATGAAAATTCTCGTTCAGGCGGTGGTCGGTTATCCGGGACTGGGGAAAATTGTAGGTCCTGATTTTCTCGCTTCTTTCGCCCGTTCCAACCTGCTTTCTCCTGTCCTGGGAAATCTTGCTCATCTGCTCCTGGCGGGCAATATCCAGGAGCCTGGTCCTGAGAATCTTGAGCGCTTTTTCCTTATTCCGGTGCTGGGACTTTTCATCCTGGCAGGAGACGACTATGCCCGACGGCCTGTGGGTAACCCTGATGGCGGTGTAGTTGCGGTTAACATTCTGCCCGCCCGGACCCGAAGCACCGAAGGCCTCAATCTTCAGGTCCTTGGGGTCAAGCTTCAGGTCAATTTCTTCGGCCTCGGGCAGTACGGCCACCGTGGCCGTTGAAGTATGAATTCGCCCCGAAGCTTCAGTTTTGGGAACTCGCTGCACCCGGTGCACCCCGCTCTCGTATTTCAAGAAGGAATAAACCCTTTTCCCCTGGATGTTGACTATGGCCTCCTTGATGCCCCCGATCGGTGAATAGCTGACATCCATCAGCTCCCATTTCCAGCCCTTATGCTCGGCATAACGGGTATACATCCGCAGCAGGTCCTGGGCAAAAAGAGAAGCCTCGTCTCCCCCGGCCCCGGCCCTGATTTCCAGGATGACGTTCTTTTCGTCGTTGGGGTCCCTGGGCAGAAGCAGCCTTTTCAGTTCCTGTTCCAGCAGGTCCTTTTTTTCCTTGAGCTGGTTGAGTTCGGCTTCGGCCAGTCTTTTCAGGTCGGGGTCTGCCTGGCCGTCAGACAGCATGGACTCTGTTTCCCTGAGCTCCCTTACCACCTTTTTATACTCGTCATATTTTCTGACAACCGGCTCAAGCTCAGACCTCTCCCTGGCCAATTCCTTTATTTTCTGGGGATTGGATGAAATGTTGGGGTCGGACAGGAGGGTAGTAATCTGCTTATACTTGTCTTCTAAGACCTTTAATTCCTGAAGCATATGGTTTATTTTTTGGTCTTGGTGGCATATTTCTTCCTGAATTTTTCGACCCGGCCGGCGGTATCCACAATTCTCTGCTTGCCGGTGAAGAAGGGATGGCACTGGGAGCAGATTTCCACCCTTATTTCTTTCTTGGTGGACCTGGTCTTAAAAGTATTACCACAGGCGCAGATAACGGTGCATTCCTGGTATTCTGGATGAATGCCTTTTTTCATGAGCTCGTCTCCTCTTACTCTTAAGGGGATTGATTATAGCAGGTTTTTGGCGCTCAGTAAAGGATGCGCTGCTCCTGGCACTTCTGATGAAAGAGGTCCCAGTCCAGGCTGAAGACCGCAGTTTTTTCCACGTGTCTTGATATTTCCCGGTAAACTTTTGATTCCAGGTAATTTCTAAGGGCTTCGCTCAGGGCCACCACCTGTTCTTCGGCCTGCCACTCGTAGGCCCGCCCGTCTTCATCTTTCAGGCAGCCCAGATAGACAGCCCAGGCCAGCTGCCGGAAGGGAACATGGCTGAATTGCTTCCTGATGGCCTTGATTTCACCCTGTTTTATGGGGTCGACGAACTGAAAATACCTCGAAAAGAGCAGGGCATTATGAAAGTAAGCCGGAAAGGCTACCAGGGCGTCGAGGTTGATCAGCCGGCCCAGGTGCAGAAAAATTTCCAGTATTTTCTTGGAAAGGCTGAGACCCGGTTTATTCTGCCCGGGAAGCGGCGGATGCCTATCGTCAAAGCTCAGGCGCGGGTTCTGCAGGGTCAGCCACTCAAACAGCAAGCAGTGCGGGGGAGGCAACCTGTAGCCATGCTTTCCAGGGGCGGCAAACCGGACCTCGGCTTCCCTTATCTTGAGGTCGACGATCATCCGGTCCGGGTGTTCTTCC
>JABLWX010000146.1 GCA_013178315.1 Candidatus Aminicenantota bacterium | reverse complement strand
CGGGTGGCGCGAGCAATATCCATTTTATACGCGACCTGACAATCCTGGCTCCAGGCCAATCTGTAAACTTGAATCATCAGCCGGCGGCATATAACCAGAAATTTAGGAAGCCATGATGATAAGTCTTAGTTGAATTTTCTATAAATAATCGGAGACCGGGGCCAGTTTTGTGTCCATGATAAATACAGGTCCGTCCGGGCCGGGTGGATTTAAGGACGGGGGTAAACTCGGCAGTAATTGGCGCGCAGTTAAAAGGGCCCTACCGGGTACAACTTGCCATTGGCTAAACCGGTAGAAACATAAAATTGTTTTCCGCGACTGCAAACGTTAACGTTGTCTCACTCGCCGGTACCCAGACCCCGGCTACCGCCGGGTTGTTCCGGGAATCGCCAGAAGGTAATGAATGAAAACGTGTCCATAAAATTAGCTGAGAATGAAGCCGATAAAAAGCATTTGAAAAAAATTGCGACGTGATGAGATGCGGGCTGTTGTCAGCAAAAGGGGGGTTGATGATGGGAACCAAAAAGGTGGGGGCTTTCCCCAGCCCGCTCAGGAAAGCCACTATTATTATATGCCACCCGGAAGCAAAATCAAGCATTTTTTTAAATTTTAATTTTATGAATATCAGTAGCTTACAAAAAACTTTTTCAGGCTTGCGTTAACGTTATCATTTTTTTTCTCGTTGACGGCCCGGAAACGGTGGCCTCTTTCCTGCGGCAGGCGGTTCGACCGTTCTTGCCTTCTTCTGGCTGATGGCCCTCCCGCCAGCGCGCCCGGAAACTAATTGGTCATGATGAGATGCTCGTTCTCGGGGACAACTATATATGAACGCTTATTCATATATCAGAACCGCGCAGGGCCTGAAAAACCAGGTTGCCAGCTCCAGTCGCCGGGTATAGAATTCATTTACGAGCATAGAATTTAAACTTAATTATCGACAGAGGGCAGAAATAATTAAAAAATAAAAAAAGAGCAGTTAAAAAGAAACAGGAAGAAAGGACTAACGCTCGTCCCGGAATTTTTGCTGAGATGAAGTAGTTCTGGCCGGTCGGTGGTCGCTCCTGAAATTCGGGCTGCCCGGTCTGGCCGGTGAATATAAAAGCAAATTTTACGAGGAGAATGGAAAATGAACAGGGATGACTTAAAGGACAAGAAAATCGACATCAAGGTTGATGAGCACATCGCCGTCGGCCAGTACTCCAACCTGGCCGCCATCAGGCACAGCCGGGAGGAGTTCATCTTTGATTTTGCTTTCATCTTTCCGGACGGGCCGATGGGCAAGCTGGTCTCGCGCGTCATCCTGAGCCCGGCCCACGCCAAGCGGTTTGCCGAGGCCCTGGAAGGTAACATAAAAAGGTATGAAGAGATGTTCGGGCCGATCGTCCCGGCCGACGTGCCGCCGGGCGTTGGCTTCATCCAGTAGAGTCGGAAAGTTTTCTGGCCGGCTTGACATCCCCAGATAAATTTAATAAAAGAAAGCCAGAATAATTTATGGGCATAAGTTGCTGAGGACGAGGAGGGATGGAAATGAAAAAGACCTTGAGTTTGCTGGTGGTTTTTATCCTGGCCCTTAGTTCTCTGGCTTCCGGTTCAGGATTCCTGATCTATGAGCACGGAACGGCGGCAATGGCCCTGGCCGGGGCCTTTGTCAGCATCGCCAACGACCCGAGCGCCATTTTTTACAACCCGGCCGGAATTGCCTGGTTGCCCGGGACCAGGGTCAGTACCGGCGGAGTTTTCATTTTTCCGGCGGGGTCGCTGCTCCTGCCCAGCTGGCCGGACCCGGCCTTTCAGAAGGTTTACCAGCTGGACCAGACCTTTTTCCCGCCCCATTTCTACCTGACCCACCGCTTCGGCTCCAGGGTGGCCTTTGGCATCGGAGTCTTTGCCCCCTACGGGCTGGGCACGGCCTGGCCGGTCAACTATCCGCTGAAGTACATCTGCACCGAGACTTCGATGCAGACTCTTTTTGTCAACCCGACCCTGGCCGTCAAGCTCAACGATAACCTTTCTATAGGCTTCGGAGTTTCCTATGTTCATTCCACTTTGAAGCTGAGCCTGGTGCGGCACATTGAAATCCCGGAGGTCTGGACGGGCGACGTCCCAGCCTCGCTGAAAAAGGCAACCGGCGAGTCAGTGGCCTTCAACGCCGGCCTGCTGTTCAAGAAGGACAGGTTCTCGGCCGGCTTTAACTGGAGGAGCAATTTTACCGTGGATTACAGCGGCGACTTCTTCCTGGACAAGACCCGGGTGCCCACTCCGATTCAGCCCTACATTCCGGGGACGGGCGTGGTCACCACCTCTTTCAAGCACCCCAACATTTTCGACCTGGGCTTTTCCTACCAGGTCAGCCCGAAGTTTCTTGTCGCCGTGGCCGGGCAATACCTGACCTGGAAAGTCTATGACAGCTATGAGATCAACATAGTTTTTGACAACGCGATGACCGAGCAGGAGGTGGTGGAAGAGAATTTCAAGAATTCAATTTTGCTGCGGGCCGCCCTGCAGTACCTGCTCAACGATAATTTTGCCCTGCGGGGCGGAGTCATCTATGACCAGACTCCGCAGCCGGTGGAGACCATGGACCCGTCCCTGCCCGATGCCAGCCGGGTGGCATTTACACTTGGATTCGGTTATACTAAGGGCAAGTTCAGCGTCGATGTGGCTTACATGTACGAACTGTTTCAGGACCGGACCTCGCCCAACCGGGACATCTATCCCCTGGGCCTCGGCGCCGGAACTTACCAGACCAGCGCCCAGGTTCTGGGTGTTACCCTGGGATACCGGTTTTAGTTTGTTAAAAATTTTTTTGGAGGTTTAATTCA
>JABLWX010000145.1 GCA_013178315.1 Candidatus Aminicenantota bacterium | reverse complement strand
AAGTTGAGGATGGAACGAAAACTCCCCAGACTGGTGGCCTCGTTCCCGGTTATCCAGCTGGAAAAGCTCACCGACCTCTACCCAAAACTCTTCCCCCAACCTGGATACCATGTCTTAACCAACGACCAATTTGTAGCCGGCTTCCCTGGATTCGCCCCGGGACCCGGGGGGAGCTTGACCTCGGCCTGTGTTTTCTGGCCGGGCGAGCTTGATTGGAGTCAGTCTGGCCAGGAGGGTTCCGTTAATATAAATCTTGCCCTGATGCCAGCCCTGATTTGGGAAAACCCGGCCGCAGAGATAACTCGGGGCCTGGCGACCTGATCCAGTTAGAAAACCAAAGTACAATTTTTGGCAATTTAGGTTACCGCCCGCACAAAAAATGCTTGATTTTGCTCTGATTTTATTCTAATAATCAGCAACAATGGCCCAACCTGGACCGTAATAGGTCAAGGGTGGTCATGGAAAAAAGAATCGAGAAGTTGACATGGCTTGGCCGGGCCAAAGACCGGCAGGAATAGCGAGGGCTGAGGAGAAAGGTGAAAAAACAAGTTCAAATCCGGGGGCGGGAAATACTGTTCGAGCTAAAGGAAGACCTGTGCCGGCTGCTGGTGGAAGAGTCGGCAGACGGCATTTGTGTCCGGACAGGCGGAAGGATCGAGTACTGCAATTCGGCTTTTCTCGATCTTATGGGTCTGAAGGAAGAGGAGATCGATGCTGCGGACGGAGAAACCCTCTGGGCTGGCCTGGAGCTGGCAGACCGGAAAAGGATTGAAGACTGGAGTAATAATAAAAATAAATTGCAGCGTCCCATGTCTCTGGGGCCCTTCCGGCTTCTGTCCGGGTCCGGCCGGAGCATAGCCCTCTATCTGAACGAAGTCGGGGGAAATAAAGAACGCACGATTATCCTGGCCCGCGATGTCACAGAACTTTCCAATTGTCATCTCCGTCTTCAGGAGCAGGAAAAAATTCTGGCCGGCATGATTGATGAAGCCAGTACCCCGGTCTTTATCGTTCAGGATGGCCGGATACGGTTTGCCAATAAAGTCGTGTTCGATCTCTTCGGCCATTGTCCCGAGGAGCTGATCGGAACGGGCATAGACCGGTACCTGATGGAAGAAGAAAAAGACAGGATAATGCAACTCTATCAGGAGAGACTGGCCGGAAAGCCTATCAAGAAAAGACTGGAAATGGGCTTGAAGCACAAGAATGGCCGGAGGGTCGAGGTTGAGATTGAGGTCAATCTGGTATCCTACGATGGGATTCCGGCGGAAATAGTGGTTATGCACGATATCACCGCCAGGAAGGATATGGAGGCCTTCCAGGCCCGGGCCCTGGCCAGGATCAGGGCTGCTTTCGGGGCCACCATCAGGGTCCTGAACAACCTGGTCGAGGCCAAGGATCCCTACACCGGCGGGCATCAAAAGCGGGTGGCCGACCTGTCCAGGACTATAGCCACGGAAATGGAATTACCGGCCGAGCGAATTGATGGGTTGAGATTGGCCGCCGAGATTCATGACATTGGGAAGATAATAGTGCCATCGGAAATACTGAGCAAGCCGGGCGTGATCAGCGAAAGCGAGTGGGGCCTGGTGAAGAACCATGTCAAGGTCGGTTATGAATTGCTTAAGGACATAGAATTTCCCTGGCCGGTGGCCGAGATCATATACCAGCACCATGAGAGAATGAATGGCTCCGGTTATCCCCGGGGACTTAAGGGTGAACAGATAATTATCGAAGCCCGGATCCTGGCCGTGGCCGATGTGGTCGAGGCCATGTCTTCCCATCGTCCTTACCGGGAAGCTCATTCGATTGAAGAGACCATGGCCGAGATCGAAAAGAATAAGGGAATTTTATACGACGAAAAAGTGGCCGAAGTGTGCCTCAAACTGTTCAGAGAGAAAGACTATAACTTTAGTAGGCGATAAAGACCGGGTGGATTTTCTTTAGGACGGCCCTCTGGGCGGCCATGATTTCTTTCAACCCCTTGTCGGCCAGTTTTAGAAGCTGATTCAGTTCTTGCCTGGAAAAGGGCAGCTTCTCGGCCGCGGCCTGAACCTCCACCAGGCGGCCGTTGTCGGTTTGAATAACGTTCATGTCAACCTCGGCCTGGGAGTCTTCAATATAGTCCAGGTCCAGCAGATGCTGTCCTTCGACCAGGCCCACGCTGACTGCCGCCACCAGGTGTCGGAGGGGAAAAGTCTGCAGCAGGCCTTCGTCGAGCAATTTCTTGAAGCAGATGGCCAGGGCGATGCAGCCGGCATTGACCGAGGCCGTTCTGGTCCCTCCGTCGGCCTGGATGACATCGCAGTCTATGATGATGGTCCTTTCTCCGATGAGGTTCAGGTCGGTGGTGGCCCGAAGGGCCCGTCCAATCAGTCGCTGGATTTCCTGGGTGCGACCGGAAATTTTGCCCTGGGTCCTCTCCCGCGGGGTCCTCTTTTCCGTGGACCGGGGCAGCATGGAGTATTCAGCCGTTATCCAGCCGGAACCGGTGCCTTTCAGGAACTGGGGCACTTTTTCTTCTATGGTGGCCGTGGCCACCACCCTGGTCTTGCCCATTTCCAGGTAGGCCGAGCCTTCGGCAAACTCCATATAATCGGGCTTGATGACGATCGGTCTTAGCTCATTGTAACTCCGGCCGGAAGGCCTCTTGAATACCTGCTTCTTGACCTGTTCCTTTACGGCTTTTTTTCTGCTCACCTATTTCTCCTTAAAATCTCAGAACGCGGGAAATCCAATTACCATAATCATATGCCAGAAACCCGGCTTTTTCAACCGACCGGTGCCTGCCCTTTCCTGATCCTGAAGGTCTGGATAGTAGATAAGCTCTGTTGGCCAGGAAAGAAGGAGCTGGCTCTTCAGCCAAAAGTGTGGTGAAAAAAAGAGGGGAATGTGGTAGGAACTCCTTGATGATTAACAACTTAGGAAAGGAGTTAACCTACCACAATGAGCATCAGAGATTTTATGCTGAAATTCCTG
>JABLWX010000144.1 GCA_013178315.1 Candidatus Aminicenantota bacterium | reverse complement strand
CATAAATGTTAGACGAAAAATTGAAAGAAGGTTTAACCTTTGACGATGTTCTGATAATGCCGGCCAGGTCGGAAGTCCTGCCTACCGCGGCCGACGTTTCCACCTGGCTGACCAGGAATATCCCCTTGAAGATCCCCATACTGAGCTCGGCCATGGACACCGTCACCACCTCCAGGATGGCCATTGCCCTGGCCCAGCAGGGCGGAATCGGCATCATCCATCGCAACATGTCGGTGGAAGACCAGGCCGAGGAAGTGGACAAGGTCAAGAGGCACGAAAGCGGGATGATCGTTGAGCCAATTACCCTTCGGCCGACCGATAAGATTCACCGGGCCCTGGAACTGATGAAAAAGTACAGGATTTCCGGGCTGCCGGTCACCGATGAGAACAACCGTCTGGTTGGCATCCTGACCAACCGCGACATCCGCTTCGAGACCAGGCTGGACATCCAGGTTTCCGAGATCATGACCAGGGAACTGATTACCGTGCCGGTTGGCACCCCCCTGGAAGAAGCCGAAAAGTTATTCCACAAGCACAAGGTGGAAAAGATCCTGATCGTGGACGATAATTATCACCTTAAGGGACTCATCACCTACAAGGATATCCTGAAGCGCATCCAGTACCCGCTGGCCTCCAAGGACAAGTTGGGTCGGCTGCGGGTCGGAGCGGCGGTCGGGGTCGGGGCCGAGGTCATGGACAGGGTGGCTGCCCTGGTCAAGGCCGGATGCGACGTCATCGTGGTTGATACCGCCCACGGCCATTCCCAGAGGGTCATGGATACCGTCAAGCTCATCCGGAAGAACTATCCAGAGCTGAACCTCATTGCCGGGAACATCGCCACGGCCGAGGCGGCCGAAGACCTGATCAAGCTGGGTGTCGACGCGGTCAAGGCGGGCATCGGGCCCGGCTCCATCTGCACCACCAGGGTGGTGGCCGGGGTGGGTGTACCGCAGATCACGGCCATTTCCGATGTGTACAAGGTCACCAGCAAGCATAACATTCCGCTGATTGCCGACGGCGGCATCAAGTACTCCGGCGACATAACCAAGGCCATCGCCGCCGGGGCTTCCACGGTCATGCTGGGCAACCTCCTGGCCGGGACCGACGAATCCCCGGGCGAGGTGGTCATCTACCAGGGAAGGGCCTACAAGACCTACCGCGGCATGGGTTCGCTCGAAGCCATGAAGGACGGAAGCCGCGACCGCTACTTCCAGGACACGGTCACCGAAGCCACCAAGCTGGTTCCCGAAGGAATTGAAGGGCGGGTGCCTTACAAGGGCAGCGCCGTGTCCATCGTCCAGATGCTGGTCGGCGGCTTAAAGGCCGGGATGGGCTATGCCGGTTGCCGAACGATTGAAGAACTCCAGAAAAAGGCCAGGTTCATCAAGATCACCCAGGCCGCCCTGCGGGAAAGCCACGTCCACGACGTGGTCATCACCAAGGAAGCCCCGAACTATCACCTGGATTAAGGTTTCGGGTTAGAAGGCCTGGCTTCAAAATTTGTGGGCAATCAGGAATTTCTTCTGGCCCGGGTTTTATGGTTAGTTCTTAATCTGTTTAATCCTGTTATTCTCATCCAGCAGCACGATCTTGGGCAGGTGGAAATCAACTTCTTCCTCGCTCAGGTGGCAGTAAGAGGTAATGATGATGATGTCCCCTTCCCTGGCCTTGTGGGCGGCCGCCCCGTAAACGCCGATCCGGCCGGAGCCCGGTTCCTCCTTGACCAGATAGGTGGTAAACCTTTCACCGTTGGTCACGTTGTAAATTTCCACCCGCTCGTATTCCCGCATCCCGGCGGCCTTCATCAGGTTCTCATCTATGCCCAGGCTGCCTTCGTAGTTGATATCGCTGTAAGTGACCCTGGCCCGGTGCAGTTTTGATTTTAAGTAAAGCATAATCATTTTTCTATTCCTCCTGACGTAATCCTGAGATTATCAATCAGCCTGGTCCGGCCGATGAAGACCGCCAGGGCAATCAAAACCTCGCCCTCTATCCTTTCCAGGGGTTCCAGGTTGTTGAGTTTAACTATCTCCACGTAGTCCAGCCTGGCCAGGGGCTCGGCTGATATTAATTCTATCATCTCTTCCCGTATCCTGCCGGCCTCCTTTTCTCCTTCCAGGATCAGCTTTTCAGCCAGGTCCAGGCTCTTCTTCAGGACCAGGGCGGCCCTCCTCTCTTCTGGACTGAGGTAGGTATTCCTTGAGCTCAGGGCCAGGCCGTCATGGTCGCGGACGAGGGGCAGTGGCACAATCTTTACCGGCACGTTCAGGTCTTCCACCATCTTCTGGAGAATTATCACCTGCTGGGCATCCTTCCAACCAAAATAGGCTTCATCCGGCTGCACCAGGTTGAAGAGCTTGAGGACCACGGTGCAGACGCCCCTGAAGTGTCCCGGGCGCGATTTCCCGCAGAGCCTGTCCTGGAGGTCTTCCACTTCGACGTAGGTCTTATAGCCTTCGGGATACATGACATCTACAGGCGGATAGAAAACCAGGTCGACACCCTCTTTCTCCAGCAGGGCCCGGTCCCTCTCCAGGTCGCGTGGATAAACCCTGTAATCTTCAGACGGCCCGAATTGCTTGGGATTGACGAAGATGGAGACTACCGTCACCTCAGAGCGCTTCTTCGATTCCCGCACCAGGCTCAGGTGCCCCTCGTGAAGATAGCCCATGGTCGGGACAAAGCCAATTTTACGGCCATGCTTTTTCCAGGCCAGTATCTTTTCCCGAAGCTCATTGACCGCGCTGGCGATTTCCATGGTTGTTTTTCCTTCTCCTGTTTTAATTATGACATCCCGTCCTGATCATGTCTTCTAAACTCTTTTTGCTCCTCAGTCCCCCGGGCTTGTCCTGCGACTGCGGCCGCACTGCGGCGCCTATCGCTTCTTAGCCATAACCTTCCGCCTGACCTTCCCGGCCAGCCCGGCGTTTTCTTTCTTGAGATGGTAGCAATGCGCATCTTCAGGATAACGTCCCTGGCGAACATCGGAGATGTAATTCTCTACGGCCGTGGAAATCACTCCGGCCAGGTCGGCGTATTTTTTCACAAACCTCGGCAGGTAGTCTGCCGTTAACCCCAGCATGTCATTGACCACCAGGATCTGCCCGTCGCAGTTTGGCCCGGCCCCGATGCCGATGGTCGGGATCTTCAGGGCGGCGGTGATTTCGGCGGCCAGCTCCGCGGGCACCGATTCCAGCACCACGGAAAAGGCACCGGCTTTTTCCAGGGCCAGCGCCCCCCGGAAAATGGCTTCGGCCTGCTCCTCTTCCTTGCCCTGAACCCG
>JABLWX010000143.1 GCA_013178315.1 Candidatus Aminicenantota bacterium | reverse complement strand
TGTCCAAGAGCCTGCTCAAGACGGCCTGGATGCACCGCGAGGATTTCCTGTTCAATTCATACTTGATGGCCAAGCAGAGCATAGAAGTCCGCGAGAAGAATCAGCCCTATGCCTTTGTCATTTCCAAGGATCAACCGGATTACCTGACTGCCCTGAAGATGGTCGAAATACTCCAGTTTGGCGGGGTGGAAGTGCACCAGGCCACCAGGGATTTCATAGCCGACGGGAAATACTTCCCGGCCGGTTCCTTTGTGGTCCTGACCGCGCAGCCCTACAAGGCTTATGCCTGGGCCCTGCTGGAAAGACAGAAGTACCCGGACCTGAGACAGTACCCGGGCGGTCCGCCAGTTCCGCCCTACGATAATGCTGCCTGGACACTGCCGCTTCAGATGGGGGTTCGCTGCGAACAGATAGATAAACCGTTTGAAGTGCCACTGACCATGGTTGCCAAGGTAGAATACCCGAAGTCCGCGGTGCCAGATT
The DNA here is from genome assembly GCA_013178315.1 of Candidatus Aminicenantota bacterium. Taxonomy (GTDB): domain Bacteria; phylum Acidobacteriota; class Aminicenantia; order Aminicenantales; family Saccharicenantaceae; genus Saccharicenans. Next base: position 2,811 of record JABLWX010000143.1, on the reverse strand, counting down.
CTGCCTATCTCCTGCTCGACCCGCGGCTGAATGCTTCCTACGCGGTGGCTTTCGGTCTCCTCAAAAATAAAGCGGAAGTCTGGAGGTCAAAGACAGAGGTAAAAAGTTCCGAAGGAGTCCTGCCTCCGGGAACTTTTATCGTCAAGAATTCCGTCGAAGCCAGGAAAACCCTGGACAACCTGCTGGCCAGATGGCCGGTTCCGTTGAAGGGGCTTTCTGATATAAGCGGGCTGGATAAAGCCGCCGTTAAGTTCCCACGCCTTGCCATCTACCAGTCCTGGCGTGGCAACATGGACGAAGGCTGGACCAGGTACATGCTGGATGACCTGGGCCTGGAATACACCGTTCTCCACAATAAAGATTTCAAGGGCACGAAGGACAAAAAGGTTAACCTTAAATCGAACTTTGACGTGCTGATCTTCGCCAGTGAAAATGTTGACGTCATCAAGACCGGTCGCCCCGGTCAGCAGTCTGAATTCGCCCGCTTCTTCAGGGCCGGGACCACTCCACCCGAGTACGAGGGCGGCATTGACAAAGAAGGGGTGGACGCGGTCAAGGCCTTTGTGGAAGAGGGCGGCATGTTGGTCACCCTGAACCAGGCCACAGAACTGGCTACCCGGGAACTGGGTGCCCCGGCCAGGAATGCCCTGAGCGGAGTTGACCGCACCAGATTCTTCTGTCCCACCTCCATTCTCAGGCTCAAGGTGGATAATACTTCACCGCTGGGCTTTGGTTTTGAGGAAGAAGTCGGGGCCATCTTTTCCCAGAGCCTGGCCTTCGAGACCTGGACCCCGCCCGTCGACTGGGACCGAAAGGTTGTGGCCTATTATCCAGAAGATGGCCTCCTGATGAGCGGCTGGCTGCTCGGTGAGGATTACCTGGCCCGGAAAGCGGCGGTGGTGGATACCAGGCTCAAGAAGGGACATATTGCCCTGATTGGAATTCGGGCTCAACACCGGGCCCAGAGTCATGGCACCTACAAGTTCCTGCTGAATGCCATTTTCTACCCGGAAGGAATGTAAGAATAGATGCATATAAGCTGAGAAACAGAATTATTGTGGCCGGGTGGGCAGGCCGAGAAAGATTTGCTCCTGCTGACTGCTATAACAATAAGATGGCGGCAACCTGAATGGCCGCGAAACGAAATTCGGCGGCTATGGCGGTGGCTAACCAGGACAGGGTTCGTGTTCTTAACGACGGCGAAGCCAGCTCGGCTCTTATTTCAAGGCTTATTAAATCACCTGGATAAATTTTGGGAAAAAAAGTTAGGTTGCGGGAGGTTTGATTATGACCATCGAGAAGCGAAAGGGCATTATTAAAGCCGGTTTTATTTTTATCAGCGTGATCTGCTGGCTGGCGGGCCCGGCCCTGGCCAAAGATGTCTTCCGTGGACGGATGTTAACGGAGAGAGCGCCGATAGAACCGCCGGCCGTGGAAATATTGATCGAAGTGGACTCCTGGACAACTCCCGATGAGGTAATGCAGTTTAGTGAGGCTATGGCCGGGTCAGGAGTCGAAGCTTTTTTGAATTTATTTAAGGCCACTAAAAAAGGTGCGGTCCGCTTCCTGTATGCCCGGGGATATAACCTCACCATTCATATGGCTCAGGTTCAGCAGGAAGAGGATGGAAAGAAAAAAGTAATCCTGGTTTTCCGGCGGGAGCCCTGGTCGCAGGGGACTCAGCTCGGCATCGGCCGCTACTATTTTATGGTAATGGAGCTCAGACTGAATGAAAAAGGGAAGGGGGAAGGCCGGTTCTATGAGGATGCCCAGATTCAGTTTGATGTGACCAACGGGCGAGTTTTCCTGGAGACCTATGGGATTTCTCCCAAAATGATTCCGATGATCCAGGAAGTAAAGAAAAAATAAACATTAAACGACAATAAAATCTCAGTCTTTGCCCGATTACCCGGGTAAAATATGATATAATCAAGCTGGCAGCCGTGCTAAGCGGGGAGCTAGCGGTGCCCTGTACCCACAACCCGCTCCAGTGGGGCTGAATTCCCGGCCGAGGCCGCCAGTTTTCTGGCCAGGTTCGCTTTTCGGGGCGATGAAGGTTCGGGCCCTGCGCAAAGAGCCGGCCGCCAACCCCGCCAGGACCGGAAGGTAGCAACGGTAACGGTCAGGTTCTTGTGTGGCAGTCAGCCCGGCCGGAGCTTTCGGGGAGCGAAGCCCGCAGGGGATGAACGGTCGATGCCGGGTGCACGGCTGCTACTTTCTTTTTGATAAAGCCACAACTCAGACGAGTTCTTAATGATAATCAATCTGGTTTATCAATATGTGCCTTGTTCAGCCACAGAAGTCCTTTTTCGCGATGCTAACCAACGGTGCCTGTGGACAGGGTTTTTATTCAACATCTTATAAGATGATAACAACTTTAGAAGCGCCGGCTGAGCTTTTTATGTTTTTCCGGTTGTGGCCTATGTCTTTTCAAGAAAGTGGCCGGCCAATTTTTCTTGACTTGGGTGACAGGACAGGGTTAGACTGATAACAGGTCAAGGGCACGAAAGACATAGTTACTGGTATTTTTGAATCGGGCCAAACCTTGCCACCGGCAGAATTCTCTTGATTCCTTCCGGCGCCTGGGAAGTTATTAGATGAGCAGAGCCCTTTGTCAAGAGCTCAGCCCTGTGAGGTGGACCAGCCCATTCTTCTTGGCTCCGGCCGGATAGTGGCCATGTTCGGTCATCGTTGAGGGAGGTGGTCCTGATGATGTCCCGGGTGTCCCGTCTTCCCGGGTTCTGGTCATCTGTGGCTCTCCGCATAATGGGAAACAATGCAGCCAGAAAATCTGCGAGGGAAAATCTGTCC
>JABLWX010000142.1 GCA_013178315.1 Candidatus Aminicenantota bacterium | reverse complement strand
CAGCTTGATTCTCTGGGCCTCTCCACCCGATAGCTGGGGCGCCGGCTGGCCCAGCCTGAGGTAACCCAGTCCCACCTGCTTCAGCAGCTCCAGCTTGCGGCGCAGCGAGGGGTGGGCCCGGAGCAGGTCAAAAGCCTCGTCGACCGTCATATCCAGAAAATCGGCGATGTTTTTCCCGTGGTAGGTCACGGCCAGCGTCTCTTTGTTGTACCTCCGGCCGTGGCAGCGGTCGCAGGTGACATAGACATCGGGCAGAAAATGCATTTCTACCTTCTTCACCCCGGCTCCCTGGCAGTCCTCGCAGCGCCCGCCGTGGACATTGAAACTGAAACGCCCGGGGCGGTATCCCTTCCGGCGGGCCTCCGGGGTCAGAGAAAAAAGCTGTCGCAGATGCCCGAAAATTCCCGTATAGGTTGCCGGGTTAGAGCGTGGCGTCCGGCCTATGGGCTTCTGGTCAACCGAGACCACCTTATCTATATTCTCCAGCCCTTCGAGTGCCTCGTGTTTTCCCGGCTGAACCTTGGCCCGGTATAACTTCTTCAACAGGGCCAGGTAAAGAACGTCATAAACCAGGCTGCTCTTGCCCGACCCCGACACCCCGGTTACAGCCGTCATCACCCCCAGGGGAAAACTGACATCGATGTTTTTAAGGTTATGCTCGGCCGCCCCCCGAATCGTAAGCCAGCCGGAGGGAGTCCGCCGCACTGCCGGTACCGGCACCGATTTTTCCCCGCGAAGATACTGGGCAGTCAGAGACTCGCTCGAGTTCAGAATCTTCTGGAGTGGACCGGAGGCCACCACCCGTCCGCCATTTTCCCCGGCCCCCGGCCCCAGGTCGATCAGGTAATCGGCCGAGCGAATGGTCTGCTCGTCGTGTTCAACCACCACTATGGAGTTTCCGGCATCACGAAGCTGGCGGAGCAGCCTGATCAACTGGCCGTTATCCCGCTGGTGCAGGCCGATGGTCGGCTCATCCAGCACGTAGAGAATACCCCGCAACCTGGAGCCGACCTGGGCGGCCAGCCTGATTCTCTGGGCCTCGCCGCCCGACAGCGAGGAGCCTGTCCGGTTGAGGTCAAGATAGGACAGGCCGAGTTCCCTCATCACCAGCAACCGGTCTTTAACTTCCTTTATTATTTTTTCAGCCACCGCCTGAACCTGGCCTGAAAAACTCAGTTTGTCCATTCTTGCCAGCAGGCGTTCCACGTCGAGCGAGGCCAGCTCGTGGATGTTCAGACCGTCAATTTTGACCCAGAGGCTTTCCTTTTTCAGCCTCTCACCCCTGCAGTCGGGGCAGAGGTCCGAGGTCAGCTCCACTTCGCCCCACTCGTTTAAGGCCGTGAGGTAGCCCAGACCGTGGCACCGGCCGCAGGCACCATAAGGACTGTTGAAAGAAAAATTCCTGGGTTCCAGCGGCTGGAAACTCCGCCCGCAGGAGGGACAGGCCAGCTTCCTGGAGAAATAAGATTCCTGGCCGGAGTCCTCCAGCACCAGCACTCCACCCTCGGCCATCTCCAGGCTTTTCTCCACTGCCTCCTGTAAGCGACGCTCCTTTCCTGGTTCTAGCTTCATTTCGTCCACCAGGATTTCGATGCTGTGTTTTCTGTTCTTATCCAGGCGGATTTTTTCTTCCAGGTCATGCATCCAGCCGTCAATCCTGGCCCTCAGGAAACCCTTTTTCCTGAATTTTTCGAGCAGCTGCTGGTACTCGCCTTTCCGACCGCGGACCACGGGGGCCAGAATCATGACATTCCGCCCGGAGTACCTTGAACCGATCATCCCCAGGATTTGCTCCAGGCTGCTGGCCACAACCGGCACCCGGCAGTCGGGACAGTAAATTGTTCCCAGCCGGGCATACAGCAGGCGCAGCAAGTCATAAACTTCGGTTATGGTGCCAACCGTCGAGCGCGGGTTGAAAGAGATGGTCTTCTGGTCCACTGAAATGGCCGGGGACAGGCCTTCGATCGACTCGACTTCAGGCTTCTCCAGCTGCTCGATAAATTGCCGGGCGTAGGCCGAAAGGCACTCTATGTATCTCCGCTGTCCCTCGGCAAACAGGGTGTCAAAGGCCAAAGAAGACTTGCCAGAGCCACTGGGCCCGGTGACTATGACCAGACGGTTTCTGGGCAGCTCAACATCAATTTTCTTGAGATTATGCTGGGCCGCCTTGCGCACCCTGATTTCCTGTAGCATGGCTATATTTTAGCACTTCTGGGTTGATTTCCGAGGTCCGGAAACGGGTTTAATAATCCCGTCCTTTATTTTATAATAGCAATGATTAACCGCCATGAACAAAGAAGACCGCCTGCATCGGGCCATCAGCACCCTCCGGGATATGGCCGCGCCCTACGGTTCCATAACCACAATAAAGTACCTGCCGCCACGGCCCGGGAGTTTCAACGACTATCCCCCGGATGTTCATCCCCGCCTGGTGGAAGCGCTGAAGAAGAAAGGGTTCAGTTCGCTCTATTCCCACCAGAGCCAGGCCTGGCAAAAAATCAGGGAGGGCAAGAACGTGGTGGTGGTCACCCCGACCGCCTCCGGGAAAACACTCTGCTACAACCTTCCGGTCCTGGATTGTATCCTCCGTGACCCGTCCAGCCGGGCCATCTATCTCTTCCCGACCAAGGCCCTGAGCCAGGACCAGCGGGCCGAGCTGGATGAAACCATAGAATTGCTGGGCGAGGAAATAAAAATATACACCTACGACGGAGACACGCCGCAGGACGCCCGCCGGGCCATCCGCAGCCAGGGACACATCATCATAACCAACCCCGACATGCTGCATTCGGGCATCCTCCCCCATCACACCAAGTGGATAAAACTGTTCGAGAACCTGAAATACATAATCATCGACGAGCTGCACAACTACCGCGGGGTGTTCGGCAGCCACGTGGCCAACGTCATCAGGCGGCTGAAAAGAATCGCCAGCTTCTACGGGGCCAGGCCGCAGTTCATCCTGTCCACGGCCACCATCGCCAATCCCCGGGACATGGCCCAGAAAATGATCGAAGAGCCGGTGGAACTCATCGACCAGAACGGCGCCCCGGCCGGAGAAAAATACTTCGTGTTCTACACCCCGCCCGTGGTCAATCCCCACCTGGGCATCAGGAGGTCCTACATCAACGAGGCCCGCAGAATTGCCACCATCTTCCTAAAGGAACAGCTGCAGACGATCGTCTTCGCCCAGAGCCGCTTGCTGACCGAGGTCCTGGTCACCTACCTGAAAGATGACATAGAAAAGAGCTTAAAGGACGAAGGCCTGGTCCGCGGTTACCGCGGCGGTTACCTGCCGGTCAGACGACGGGAAATCGAAAAAGGCTTGAGGGAAGGAAAAATCCTGGGGGTGGTGTCCACCAACGCCCTGGAGCTGGGGATAGATATCGGCACCCTGGACGTGGCCGTCCTGGCCGGCTACCCGGGAACCATTGCCAGCACCTGGCAGAGGGCCGGCCGGGCCGGGCGCAAGACCGGAAAGTCAGCGGCCGTCCTGGTGGCTTCCTCGGCTCCCCTTGACCAGTTCATCATCAACCACCCCGATTACTTCTTCTCCAGTCCCCCGGAAATGGCCCTGATCAACCCCGACAACCTGTCCATCCTGGTCAGCCATATCCAGTGCGCCGCCTTTGAGCTGCCGTTCGAAGACGGGGAGAAATTCGGCAC
>JABLWX010000141.1 GCA_013178315.1 Candidatus Aminicenantota bacterium | reverse complement strand
CTGGAAGACCTGGAGCACTCCCTGGGCCTTACCAGGGAAGAATTGGGCCTTCATCTCCAGCACCTCATGGAACAAAAAAGGGTCAGGATGGTCAGGCATCTTGACCGGGAGTACTTTGAACCGGCCTGAAACCTGTTTATCCCAGCCTGAGCTTGAGCTTTTCCCCTGCTTTTAGTCTCAGAATCCGCCCACTCCAGAAATCAAGCGGGCAACCTAACTTCTCTTAAGGAGAGGCCAGGAGTTTCATGCCCATTGCCTGCTGATTTTAGAGCCTTATGAGCCCCCCGATTTTATTTCCCGAAATCCGGGCCGGGGGTTCCGGGAACTAAAGCTTAGCCCAAAATTTTTAAGATAAAAAATTTGAATTTTCTAAAGGAATTTTTATAAAATGTTCATGCTCAGCAAAATCCAACTAAGGAGTATGCCCATGACTTTGCTTAAGGCTATTGAAGGAATCGGCGATGCCTTTATGGAAAAGCTGAAAGAAGCCGGGGTTTACAACGTCAAGCAACTGCTCAGGGCGGGAGCCACTCCAGCCGGCCGCAAGGAACTGGCCGAGAAGACCGGCCTCAGCGAAGCCCAGATCCTTAAATGGGTTAACCGGGCTGACCTGATGCGGATTAGAGGCATAGGAGAAGAATACAGCGACCTGCTGGAAATGGCCGGCGTGGACACCGTGGTGGAGCTGGCCCAGAGAAATGCCCAGAACCTCCACCAGAAACTCCTGGAAATCAACCAGGAGAAAAAGCTGGTGCGCCGTGTTCCGGCCCTCAGGATGGTGCGTTACTGGATAGAAAGGGCGAAAAAGCTCCCGAGAATTGTAACCTACTGAGCCGCCGCCGGACCCGATTCGTTCTCAGGCATACTGCCAGCATCCTGAAGCGGGGGTTTTCTCTTACATTTTTAATTTTTCATATTTTCTTGTAGCCTCAAGTTGCCATTCCACGGCCCTCAGGTATTGAGTCTTCAATGACCGGGAGCTTCCCTAAATAAATCTTGTCGTTTCCAGTGTTTTTAAGGCCGGCAACCAACATGAACATCGCCAAGATATCATAAAACTGATTTTGCTCTCCCGTGGCCATCACCGGGTACCGATAACCAATCTCCTGGTGACGGCAAAAGCCTTAACATATGAATGGTTATTCATATATCAGGTGCCAGGGCGCGGGCTCAAGGTGCTGAACATCTCTCCGGGCTGTCAACATTTCAGATATCGAAATTCTGATCACCATTACCCAAGGCCGAAAAAAGGCTTCCCCTGCCCTTAATTGTATTTTCTTCTAAAAAAATAATAGGCGGGGAGCCCGGCCAGGACGGTCAGGATGGCCACGCCCGACGGTCCCGGGCTCTGCAGCAATCCCAGCACCAGGATACTGACCCCGGCCAGCAAATAGACCACCTGGACCAGCGGAAAGCCCGGCAGCTTCAGGTTATCCGGATGATTCTTTCTCAGCTTGAAAACTCCTACCACGGCCAGTATCGGGAAAATTCCCAACGAAAAGCCCATGTAAGTCAGGATATGCTCAAAGGTCCCGGAAACGACGATGACCGCGGCAATCGCCCCCTGAAGCCAGATGGAAAGGGCCGGCACCCGGCTGACCGGGTGGACCCTGGCCGCGAACGGAAAAAACAGCCGGTCCGAGGCCATGGCGTAATAGACCCTCGGGCCAATGATGATAAAGGCACTCAACGAGGAGAAAAGGGCAAAGGCAATCATTATGGACAAAAACTTTTCCCAGCCAGCCCCCAGGAGCTTACCGGCAGCCAGCCCGCCCACCGAAATCACGCCCTTCATCTCCGCCGGTGGAACGGCATAGACATACAGCAGGTTCAGTCCCAGGTAAAGCAGGATGACCACACCCGTGCCCAGAAGCAGCGACAGCGGCAGGTCCCGGCGTGGATTTTTTATCTCCGACCCCAGGTAGGCCGAGGCGTTCCAGCCACTGTAGGCGAACATGATCCACATCAGCGACAGGCCAATCACCTTGAGCGAGGAAAAATCGGCCGGAAGCCAGTCGCCGCTCGTGAAATGACTCCAGCTTCCCCGGCTGCTGGCAAAACCGATGGCCACCAGGAAGAGAATCAGTCCCACCTTGCCGGTGGTCAGAATGTTCTGGACCCGGGCTCCGGGCTTCAAACCCTGGACGTGAACCAGGGTGAAGGCAAGAATCACCAGGATGGCTATGGCTTTCTTGGTGACCACTGGCAGGACAGTCACCCCCAGTTTCAGGGGCTCATCCAGAACCGGGAAAGCCCGGGCCAGGTATTCGCTGAAGCCCACAGCCGAGGCGGCAATCGGCGCCGAAAAGCCCACGAAGAAGGAAACCCAGCCGCTCAGGAACCCGGCCAGTGGATGGAAGAGGCGCGATAGAAAGTAATACTCTCCCCCAGCCCGGGGAAAGGCAGCCCCCAGCTCGCCGTAGCTCAGGGCCCCGCACAGGGCAATGAGTCCCCCGCCCACCCAGAGCGCCAGCATCAATAGCGGATGGCCCAGGTCGCGAAGCAGCAGCCCGGAAGTGGTGAAGATTCCGGCCCCGATCATGTTGGCCACCACGATGTTACTGAGCGACACCGGCCCCAGGGTCTTCTTCAGTTCCGGTTCGTTCCTGCCGGGAACATCCATCTTCAACCTGCCTTTTTTCAGATGAGCAAAATCTACTTTATGGGCGGCGGGTGGTCAAGGATTTTTTTGCGTGGCCCCGCCCCCAGGCCATACCCAGCCGAGGCAGAGCCTGGCTAATCTGCCTGGAGCGGGGCGAAGAGAGAGGACCAGTTTATTGAGAACGACCCCTTCCTTAACAACTTTTGACAGCAAGTCAGCTATTGTGGTACTTGAATAGATGACTCCGGGTCACAAATTCCATCGGAGGGAGATACCATGGGGAAAACAAGAAAGATAGTTCTGGTGTTGTTTTGCTTCATATTGATTTCATCCAGTTTTCCTCCCGGCCAGGGCCTCCTGGCCCAGGAGGTCCGCCTGGATGTGCCCTTTGTCCCAACACCCTACGAGGTCATTGAAGACATGCTGAGGTTTGCCGAGCTCAAGAAAGGTGACATTCTCTACGACCTGGGCTGCGGCGACGGAAGGATTGTCATCGAGGCTGCCCGCCGGGCCGGAATCAGGGCGGTTGGCATTGATATCGACCCGGAAAGAATTAGGGAAAGCCGGGAGAACGCCAGGATAGCCGGCGTGGAGAACCTGGTAGAATTCCGCAGGGCCAATATCTTCGAGGCCGACTTCAGCGATGCCACGGTGGTCACCATGTATCTCCTGCCCGACGTCAACATCCGCCTGCGCCCCACCATACTTAGCCTCAAGCCCGGAACCCGGATCATCTCCCACCAGTTTGACATGGACGAATGGCAGGCCGACCGCATGACCTACGTGCCCATAGACCTTTACGTCCATACCGTTTTCCTGTGGATTGTCCCGGCCAACATTTCCGGCACCTGGGACTGGAGCCTGAACTTAAACCAGAAGAAAACGGACTGCCGCCTGGAAGTCAACCAGGCTTACCAGTACTTCTCGGGAAAGCTCTACCTGGGAGAACAGGTCCTCCACATTCCCGAAACCAAGGTAGTAGGGCCAAATGTGGAATTTTCGGTAATTCTGCCCGGCACGGCCGACACCGAGCTCATCTTCAGCGGCCAGGCCGAAGGCGATCAACTGAACGGCACAGCCACCCTGGTCCAGGGGAAAAAGAATGCCCGGCAGACCTGGAAAGCAACCCGCCGTCCCGGAACCGCCACCTCGATAGAGCGCTGATAGCCTGTAGATTCCGGGGTTTGATAGTCCTGAGGATTTTTAGTTTCCTGGATTTTATGAGCCGGGGTTGATTTATATCAAGCAGGTTTAAAGCCCTGAAGAGCCTTTTTTCTTAAAGCTCAATGAGATTCCAGACCGGCTGCGGGAATCAATAGTCGTCTCCAGCTCGGGCTGCGAGTAAGCATAATCCAGGAACTCCCTGATCCCGGGCTGAAGCCAGCGGCTGCCCCGGCCCTGCCCGACATTGTGGGCGGCAAAACAGCCACCCGCTTCAAGCCTGGGCAGCACCGCCTCCAGGTAATTCTTGTACCATTCCTTGTCGGCATCGCAGAAGACAAAATCAAAGGGCCCGGGAAGAGCCGGCA
>JABLWX010000140.1 GCA_013178315.1 Candidatus Aminicenantota bacterium | reverse complement strand
GCCGGTCCTTCCAGGCCGTAGAATCCCTGGGCAAGCGGGTTAAATCCAGAACCCTGGTTCTCAGAAACGGCCAGGAAACCGAAGTAAAAATTTCCGAGGTGGTGCCTGGAGATATAGTGATCCTGAATGCCGGATCGATCATTCCGGCCGACCTAAGGTTGATTCAGGCCAAGGATTTCTTTGTCAGCGAGTCAGCCCTGACCGGCGAATCCATGCCGGTGGAAAAAACCGCGGCCGCCCCGGCTGCCCCGCCCAAGACCGCCCTGGAGCTTAACAATGCCTGTTTCCTGGGCACCTTTGTAGTCAGCGGCACGGCCCGGGGACTGGTCATAAACACGGGTAAGAGAACAATCTACGGCACCATTTCCGAAAAGCTGACCGAGGAACCACCACCAACCAGCTTTGACCGGGGAGTAAAGGATTTCACCTTCCTGATGATCCGCTTCATGCTGGTCATGGTTTTGGCAGTCTTTTTTATAGTCGGGCTCACCAAGGGCAACTGGCTGGAAGCGCTCCTGTTCGGTATCTCCATAGCCGTCGGCCTGACCCCTGAAATGCTGCCGATGATCATAACCGCCAACCTGGCCAAGGGGGCCCTGTCCATGGCCAGGAAAAAGGTCATCGTCAAGCGACTGCCGGCCATCCAGAACCTCGGGGCCATGGACGTCCTGTGCACCGATAAGACCGGGACTTTAACTCAAGACCGGGTGGTACTGGAAAAGCACGTGGACATCCTGGGAAATCCCAGCGAGGACGTGCTGACCTATGCTTACCTGAACAGCTATTTTCAGACCGGCCTGAGAAACTTGATTGACCGGGCCATTCTGGAACATGAAGAGCTGGAAGTGGAGAGGGATTGCCGGCTGGTGGACGAGCTGCCCTTTGATTTCCAGCGCCGCCGGATGTCGGTGGTGGTCGATTACGAGCAGGATCACGTCCTAATCTGCAAGGGGGCCGTGGAAGAAATATATTCCTGTTGCTCCCACTATCAGATCGGAGACGAGATCTACCCTTTGATCGATATGATGCGGGCCGACCTGTTCGAAGAAGTGGACCGGCTGAACCAGGACGGCTTCCGGGTTCTGGGCATAGCCTACCGGGAATTCCCGAAGAGCAAGACCGTGTTCACGGTGGAGGACGAAAGCCAGCTGATACTGCTCGGCTACATAGCTTTCTTCGACCCGCCCAAGTCCATGGCTTCAGAGGCCCTGAGGTTGCTAAAGGGGGCCGGAGTTAAGGTCAAGGTTCTGACGGGCGATAACGCCCTGGTAACCGAGAAAATCTGCCGGGAAGTTGGAGTGGAAATTAAGGGGATAATGTCCGGGCCTGACCTGGTCAACCTGAAACCGGAAGAATTTTCCAGGGCCATAGAAGAAAACAATGTCCTGGTCAAGCTCACCCCGGCCCAGAAAGAAGAAATAGTGGAGACCCTGAGGAAAAATGGTCACGTGGTCGGCTTCCTCGGTGATGGCATAAACGATGCCCCGGCGCTTCGGGCGGCCGACGTCGGCATCTCGGTGGATTCGGCAGTTGACGTGGCCAAGGAATCGGCCGATATCATCCTCCTGGTCAAGAGCCTGCTGATCCTGGAGGAAGGCGTCATTGAAGGCCGCCGGATATTTGCCAACATAGTCAAGTACATCCGGATGGCGGCCAGTTCCAATTTCGGGAACATGTTCAGCGTCCTTGGAGCCAGCTACCTGTTACCCTTTCTGCCGATGAAACCCATCCAGATCCTGACCAACAACCTGCTGTATGATTTTTCCCAGACCGGAATTCCAACCGACCGGGTCGATGAAGACCAGATTTCCAGGCCGCGTCGCTGGGACATTTCCGGGATAAAAAAGTTCATGATTTTCCTGGGGCCGGTCAGCTCTCTCTTTGATTATGCCACCTGGCCTGATGTGGTTCTTTTTCAATTGCCTGACCTACCTGGACCCGGCGGTTAGCTCCGGCCAGAAAGACCTGCTGATGAGGCTTTTCCAGACCGGCTGGTTTGTGGAATCACTCCTGACCCAGACCCTCATCGTCCACATCATCAGGACCAAAAGAATTCCTTTTATCCAGAGCCGGGCCTCGGTTCATCTGATGATGACCACCCTAATCATCATGCTGATTGGAGCCTGGCTGCCTTATTCGCCCCTGGCTTCGCTTCTGGGCCTGGTCCCGCTGCCGGCAATTTACTGGTTATGGATTGGAGCTTTCCTGCTGATGTATTCGGCGCTGGCCCATAAGGTCAAGCGCTGGTTTTTCAATAAGTTCGGAGGTGATTGATGGAGACTCTCCTGGAAGCCCTTCAGGAAGGCCGGTTGTTTGAACTTCCGGAAAACGATAAGAATCATGCCCTGCAGTTTCTGGCTCACATCATAGAAGCTTTCCCGGAAACGCCGGCCGGGACCGACGTGGTGGGGCTGGTGTTGAAGCGGGAAGAGACGGCCAATACCGGCCTGGGCAAGGGCTGGGCCTGTCCGCACGCCCGGGTCTCCTATGAAGAAGACCTAAAGTGTGTCATCGGCTGGAGTCCGGGCGGAATCGATTACCAGGCGCCAGACAGCCAGCCGGTTTCCATAATAGTGATGCACGTCGTCCCCGACAACCAGCGCAGTCGCTACCTCAAGGAGATTTCAAGCCTGGCCAAGGCGCTGAGCACTTATCCGGAAATCGGCCGGATCAACGAAGCCCGGAACCTGGACGATGTCCGGCTCTACCTGCTGGACATGATTGAAAACAGCCGAAAAAGCCTCAGCCCCGATGCCAGGGCCAAGATGATTACCCTGCAGACCAAGCCCCTGGCCGCGGCCCAGCCTCTGCCCGAGCTCAGCAGCCTGACGGTCGAGCCCGTGACCGTGGTCGCCGGGCCGGGCCTGAAGCCTGTGGTCCTGGTCCAGAATCCGGCCCTGGCCGAATACCTGGAAAATGCCCCGGACCTGGTGGATAAGCTCGAAAAGGAGGGGTTCTACCAGAATGGTGGCTGGCGGGTGATGAGGCGCTCAACCGCTGTCTATCAGAAGGGCCGGGTGGTTTATGATTGCCTGGCTCTTAAGATATCAGGCGGCAGCGCCACCAACAGGTCTTGAAAAGAAGGGCAGCCCTTCAGAGTTTATGCTGTCGCAATCTGCGGGGCAAGACCCGGGAACCTGCCGTTCAGCTTTTACCATCTGGCCGGACACCGGCCTGAATGTTTTTCTTGAATTTTCTGAGAATCAGTTCTTGGCTTTACCCTCTTCGGCTTTTGCCTGGAAAAGCGAGGAGACGTCCCTTTTCCCGCGGTCCAGGTAGGTCACGCCTTTCTTCATCCACTCGGGTTCCGGGGTTCCCTTGAGATAGTGGTCGAAAAACTCGTCCAGGTGGACGGTCCAGTACTTCTGGTTCTCGCGCTGGCGCAGGCCGTGTTTTTCCCCGTTAAAGACAAACATCCAGGCTGGCTTGCCCAGGCGTCTCAGGGCCGTCAAAAACTCGATACCCTGGTACCAGGGCACGGCGTCGTCTTCGTCGTTGTGAATGGTCAGATAGGGTGTCTGGACTCTTTCCACCCAAAAGATGGGCGAATTTTCTATGAACTGTAGGGCTCTTTCCCAGGGCGGAGTGCCGATGCGGCTCTGGGTCTTCTCGTACTGGAAAGCCCTGGACATGCCGGTGCCCCAGCGGATTCCGCCGTAGGCGCTGACCATGTTGGAAACGGCTGCCCCTGCCTCGCAGGCGGCAAAGATGTTGGTGCGGGTGATGAGGTAGGTAATCTGGTAGCCACCCCAGCTATGTCCCTGGATGCCAATTCTCTTCGGGTCGATGAAGCCCATCCCGACCACGGTTTCAACCGCCGGGACCACGCACTTGAGGGAGCTCAGGCCGGGGTAGCCCACCTCGTAAACTATATCAGGCATCAGGATGACATAGCCGTTGGAGACATAGCGGGTGAAGTTGATGTTGGTGCCGGGACCGGGGGCATAGTAGCGGTGAAGCTGGTCGCTAAGCCGTTCGTAGATGTAAACCATGAGCGGGTATTTCTGCTTCGGGTCGAAGTTTTCGGGCTTGATCAGCACCGCCTGGAGTTCTTTCCCGTCGGCATTCAGGTAGGTTATCAACTCGGCCTGGCCCCAGAGGTATTCAGCCTGCTGGGGATTGGCCTGCGTTACCTTTTTCAGGTCATTGAATTCAGGCCCGCTGACCCACAGGTCGGGAAATTCTTCAAAGGTTTGAATGGTGAAAACGTATCTATCGGCCTTTTTCGCTTTCTGCAGCCCGCCCAGCAACTTGTCCATATAGATGAGCTTTTCTGGTTTT